>DASTVU010000371.1:0-26240 GCA_035758935.1 Pyrinomonadaceae bacterium
GATAAAGATCGACATCGATCCACGCTTGTACCAAACGCCGGCTGGTGATTGACTCGCGCTGTCGGCTTCGACACGTGCTCCGCCTTTCAGATAAATCCAGGCGGGTTGATCGTATACACCGTTGTTCGATGGCGTTCGCGCGACAACTTCCGACGTTTCGAAATGATCGTCGTCGTTAGTGCTCACGGCCGGCGAAGGTGTAGGTGTTGGTGTTGCGGTGGTTCGCTCGATCTTCCTTACTTTTTCTTTCGCCAACAGGTGACTGAGTCCGCCCTTGCGATACCAGACTCCCTGTGGCGATTCCCAGGCGTCGTCGACAGTTACGTAGGAACCGTCGGCGAGCTTCAGGCGGACTTGCTCTGTTTGCGCAATTGCCTGACTCGAACACACCAGCACGATCAGTAACCACAGATGACGCAGATTTTTAACGGATTTGTTCATTACAGCTCTAATGGATCGGCAAGCGTTCGCTCGATCATGGTTTCTTGCGTCTGCACAGGGGCGAACGTATGCGACGTACCGAAGTAATTGCGCCATGCGATATCGACGATCTGTGGCGTCAGGTGCGTGCCCTTGCCTTCAAACCGGCAGATGTCTGTGGCTCGATCGAGAATGTCGCGAGGCTCGCAACCTTTCATCTGCCTGTGCTCCACACGATATTTCATAAGAATGTGGTCCATCACAGGCTGCTCGATCGCGACGCCGCGCCGGTCGGCTTGCTGTTTGAAGATTGCAGTGTACGCTGCCGCTGTAGGCGGCTCGACGCGTGCGCGGTAACCCATGCGTCGCAGAAACGCCTGGTCAGCGAGATCTTTTTCTTCAAGGTTCGTCGAAAACACGACGAGTTGTTCAAACGGAACCTCGATCTTCTTACCGGTGTGCAACGCGAGATAGTCCACACGTCGTTCCAGTGGCACGATCCAGCGATTCAAAAGATCCTGTGGTGCAACTCGCTGGCGACCGAAGTCGTCGATAACGAGCGTGCCGCCATTTGATTTCATCTGAAACGGCGCTTCATAGAACTTCGCTGCTTCACTCCAAGTCAGGTCGGCGTTCTCCAAAGTCAACTCACCGCCCACGACGACGAGCGGACGATGAATGAACACCCACCGGTGATCGTAATCAATCGGAGTGTCTTCCTTCGGCATCGGTTCATGACAATGCCCGTCGAAAACGCGAATGATCTGGCCGTCGATCTCAACCGCGTATGGAATCCAGATGCCCCCCGCTAATGCACCATTGATGCGCTCCGCTACTGCGGTCTTACCGGTGCCAGGCAAGCCGGTGAGAAACAGTGAACGGCGCGAATTGATAACACAACCAAGTGTTTGCAAAAGCGTTTCAGGAAGCACGAGATCGTGGAACGCCTGACGCACTGTATCCATGTCCGCCGTGTTAGTCGGAATCGACTGCAGTTTCATCATGTGCGAGTAATCGCGCAGTGACACTGGCGCTGGTCCGACGTAACCACTTATGGACAACAACCGGGCTAACCGATCCCAGCCGTGATCAAGCATCGCATAGCGTGTGGAACCGATCGCCGACTGCATCTTCACTTCAATCAGCTTTTCGCGGTAAAGCTGTTGAAGCAAATCCTCGGTTAACGTCCGCGGCAGGTTGATGCGTTCGGAGACCGCCATGGTGGTCGGCTCAGGCAGCATGGCGACATGCTTCAATGCGAGATCGCAAAGGAACTGCTCGGAGATGCCGGTGTCGGCGATCTCATCGGGAAGCGGTGGTCCCATGCTCTCGATTTCCGCGCGCGTCAGAATTGCGGTGTGCGACATGTGAGTTTTCCTTTAATGGGTCCTATTTTCCGGTTGTGTTGGAGCTGTTGTTAGAAGCGAATGCGAGTGCTGATCGAGCAGCGTCTGATTCTGAGGCTCGGCCTACGCGCTGGTAGAGATCGGCCAGGCGACGGAGAGCAAGGATGTTGTTGGGATCGATCGTACGCGCCGCTTCGTAGTAACGGATGGCATCGTCTTCACGACCGAAGCGTTCGAGCATCTTCGCGGTGTTGAGATTGCCATTCAATGGACCAGTGGCACGTGCGAAAGCCTTGTAGGCCTCATCGATCTTGCCGAGACGGCAGTACGCCAGACCCAGATTGTTCAGAATGCGTTCGTCGGTTGGCGCAAGTTTCGCGGCGCGCTTCAGACGATCGATAGCGGCGCGATAGTTACCATTTTGATAGAGCGAGAAACCGAGGTTGTTAAGCGTGTCGGCATCTTCATCCATCTTCACCGCACGTTCAAACGAGTCGCGCGCGCGATCGCTGAGGCCCTTCTTGTCGTAGGCAACACCGAGAAGATTGTGGGCTTCAGTCAGTTTAGGATCGAGCGAAGTGGCCATCGAGAGCTCGCCGATGGCTTCGTTATAACGACCTTCTAAAAGATACTCGCGGCCGGCTTCGAGGTGCTCTCGCGCTGAAGCAGATGACGTGTCGCGCTTTGTGCCCTGGTGGCGCGCATCTTCAATCTTCGTCACGCCGACACTCTCAAACCGTTGAGCATCTTTCTCGGTCATGCGGTAGACCTTGTTCTGCTCGTTACCGCCACCAAACATTTTTCCGAACAACTTGAACGGCGCTGCCAGAACTTTGACTACTTTGTTTCCGCCCTTCTTCTTTGGCTGTTCGACGCCCGCTTCAGAACCTGAATCTTCCAGAACGATCGCGTCCGCGTCACCCTCACGCTGGATTGTGGAAGCACTCCACATCGCTGTCGCAACGATCGTCAAAACAAAAGCTATTAGAACAGCAAGTATTCTTCGTTTGTTCATTGGTCCACTCCTCTACATTTTGCCGAGCGTGTCCATGAGGTTAAGGGCGGCTGGTCCAAGGATTGCGATAAAAAGAGTTGGGAACAGGAAGCACGCAAGCGGGAACAGCAGTTTGACTGCAGCTTTCTGAGCTTCCTGTTCAGCTCGCTGGCGACGTTTCGTGCGCATCGAATCTGAAAATATGCGCAGTCCTTTGGCAATCGAAGTACCGAATTTGTCAGTCTGGATCAGCATTGCGACGAGACTATGCAGATCGTCAACGCCGGTGCGCTCGGCAAGATTGCGAAGCGCTTCGTCACGTTCGCGTCCGACTCGAATTTCAAGGTTCGCGAGTTCGAATTCAACTGCGACAGGTGGATGTACATCCATCAACTCATTCGAGACTCTCACCATTGCCGCATTCAGACCCAAACCGGCTTCGACTGAAACCACCATCAAATCAAGTGCATCCGCAAGGCCCCAACGTATAAGTCGCTGGCGCTTCTTTATTACGCGGCCCAGGAAATAACGAGGCAGGAAGAAGCCTGCGACAAAAGCGATGATGATGAAGATCACAGCACTGTTCAGCGGTCGCGCGGTCAAAGCACATACGCCCGCAACTAACAACGGGAAACCGGCCATCGCGCCCAGATGAAGTGCACGATAGACGATCGGTGCTTCAGCCGAACGATAGCCGGCGTGCATTAGTTGCTTTTGCAGTTTCTTTGCTTCGGTCGCGGATGGCGGCAGAAGTTTGTTCAGCGGCTGCGCCAACCGCTGCGCGATCTCCGTAGCCGGACCGTCATCAGGCATGACCACGCCTTGACCGCTGGGAATGCTGACTTCCTTGCCACCCATGCGACGCAGTCTTTCAGTCGCGGCACTCTGGGGCTTATAAAGCAACCAGTAGACACCCAGCATTCCGAGTGAGATACAGACAAAAGTTGAGATGCCGATGATTAGAATCATTGTTTTATGCTCGGTGTTTGTGCCTGGTTCTTTGTGCTTCGTCCAAGTACAAAGTTCTAAGTACGAAGACCAACGTTAGATCTGTATTTTCAGAATCTTTCTCACAACCAACATACCCGTGATCTGCATGAACAAAGCCAACGCGATCAGATAGTGGCCGCGCGGATCTTTCCACAGCACGCTCATGTAGTCGGGGTTCAGGAAAGTGACTGCCAGCGCGACGACGATCGGCAAGGCACAGAGCAGCCAGGCAGACATTCGCGAACTGGTGGTCAGCGTTTTCAAGTCGCCCATGATGCGGAATCTTTCGCGAATTGTGTACGCAACCTTCTCGAGGATTTCGGCGAGATTACCGCCCGTCTCGCGTTGAATCAGAACCGCGGTCACACACATCTTCAGATCAAGCAGCGGTATTCGCTGCGTCAGATTCTCGAGCGCGAGCTTTACCGATAGACCGAGATTCTGTTCTTCGTAGGTCTTGCGAAACTCGGTAGCAATTGGTTCCGGCATTTCGGTGGAAACCATGTGGAGCGCTTCAGAGAACGCGTGGCCCGCACTGAGTGCTCTGCTAACGAGGTCGAGTGCGTCGGGAAGCTGTTCAAGAAACTTATCAAAACGTTTTTTGCGCTTAAACCAAACGTGAATCAGCGGGATAGAAGCACAAGTCAACCCGACCAGAACCATGATTGGAATGAAAACTGTCAGGACTGACGCGGCCAGACCGCCGAGCATGCCTGACATGAACGAAAACATCAGCAGTCGCGAGGGCGTGATGTGGAGATCGGCCTGGTCCAACATCCGCTTCAAGTGGAATGTTGCCTGGATGTTGATCAACATCTGGTTCATCCAGGGGATCTCGCTCATCAGCTCGTTGCGCGCGAGCACCACGTCGATGTCGTCCGTGTGGGCCGAATGCATCAGCGCCTCAGACAGCCGTTTTTGCAGTCGCACACGCTTCTTTTCCGTACCGTGAGTGGCCAGAAGGTAGGCGCCCAGGACGAGGAACAGTGCGAAGACGAATACGAGAAACGATATGACCATGTGCTTACATCTCCTCGAAGAAGACGCGCGGCAGTTGCAGACCACAAGCCTTCAACCGTTCGGCGAACCTTGGACGAATACCAGTTGGACGGAAGCGACCCAGTACTGTGCCCTCTTTGTCGACTCCAGTTCTCTCGTACTGGAAGATTTCCTGCATCGTGATCGTCTCGCCTTCCATGCCCGTGATTTCTGAAATTGACGTCACACGACGCGAGCCGTCCGACATACGCGCGACCTGCACGACGAGATTCAGCGCCGAAGCGATCTGTTGGCGCATCGCGCGATCGGAGAGACGCATACCCGTCATCTGAATCATCGTTTCGAGACGGGCCATTGCGTCGCGCGGTGTGTTGGCGTGAACCGTAGTCAAACTGCCGTCGTGACCAGTGTTCATAGCCTGAAGCATGTCGATAGCTTCGCCACCACGAACCTCACCGATCACGATGCGATCGGGACGCATACGCAGTGCGTTCTTGACGAGATCTCTCTGGGTAACTTCACCGCGACCTTCGATGTTAGGCGGTCTCGTTTCGAGCCGGACCACGTGCGGCTGCTGAAGCTGAAGTTCGGCGGAGTCTTCGATGGTGACGATGCGCTCGTTTTCGGGAATGTATGCCGAGAGCGCGTTGAGCAGGGTGGTTTTGCCGGCGCCAGTACCACCCGAGATCAGAATGTTCAGGCGCGCAGTGACAACCATCTGCAGCATGTCTGCAATGTCTTTGGTGAGCGCTTTGAACTCGATCAGCGACGTCATCTTCAGCGGGTCGGCACCAAAGCGGCGAATCGATACCACTGGGCCATCAATTGACAGCGGCGGGATAATTGCGTTAACACGCGAACCATCCTGCAAACGTGCGTCGACCATCGGCGACGACTCATCGATGCGGCGTCCAACTGACGAAACGATTCGTTCAATCACGCGCATCAAGTGCTCGTCGTCTTTGAACTGCACGTTGGTGCGCTCGATCTTGCCGCGACGCTCGATGTAAATCGTCTTGTGTGAGTTAACCAGGATGTCGGAGATGGTTGGGTCTGCGAGCAACGGCTCGAGTGGTCCGAGTCCGAAGAGCTCGTGCTGAACGTCATTAACGAGTCGCTCGCGCTCGGAGACGGACAACGGCATGGCTTCCTGCGCCAGGACGGCCTCGGCCAATCGCGAAACTTCTGCATGGACTTGATCCTGAGTAAGCGCTTGCAGCTTCGTCAGGTCCATCCGGTTGATCAGCGTCCGGTGCAGACGCGATTTCATCTCCTGAAACGACTGCTGGCCGGTTCCGTCTGCAACGACTCCCGGTGTGTTGTTATTGTTGCCGATTAATCTTTCACGTAGTGCCATAGTGTTTGTTCACCTGCGGGGCTGCCGCTTAGACCTTCTCCATCGAGGCTTGAAGTTTGAAGTTTGGTTGGGCCGACTGCTTCTTCAGCAGCGAAGCCCAGAAAGGACGGCGTTGCTTCGAATGATCGATTGGCGCAATACCGAGCGACATCTGCTCTGCTATGCGACGAATCTCCATTGCGATTTTTGAGGTGGGCTCGGCCTGCACGAGCGGTGTGCCGAGATTGATCGAACCGACGGCGGTTTGGTAATCACTGGGAATAAAGGCAACCACCGGCTCACCCAGGAATTTTTCGACTTGCCTGAGGTCGAGATCGATCTGCTTGCTCCAGCGATTGACGACGATGCGTACTTTGTTTCGCGGATAACCAAGACGGTCGAAGATCTCGAGAGCTCTTTGTGTGCTGCGAATCGCGGGGATGTCGAGCGTCAAGACGAGAACGATCTCGTCTGACTGATCGAGAGCGGCGAGAGTGATCGAATCGAACGTGTGCTGCGGGTCGAGCACAACGTAGTCGTAGTGGTCGCGCAGTTTCTCGAGCACTTCAAAAATGTGTTGGGGTTCGATCTCGTCCGCTGAGTCCGCTTCGTGTGGGGCGGCCAGCAAAGACAAATGTGTCGAGTGTGGAGTTAAAAGACTGTTGATGAGTGTTTCGTCGAGACGCTGGCGCTTCTCGCACATGTCTGCGATCGAATATTTTGCTTCGAGTCCTAAAAACAGCGGCAGGTCGCCGGCTTGAAGATTGAGATCGACGAGAACTGTTTTCGAGTTGGTCGCTGCGGCGAGGTTGGTCGCAATGAATGACGTGCCGCATCCGCCTTTGCTGGAAAATACGGCGACCATACGACCTTTCTTTTTCGGTGCTTCAACCTGCTTGCTGGAAAAGTCTGAAACTCGATCGAGGACCGTGCGTAGTTCTTCAACGCTAATCGGAATGCGCAAAAACTCGCGCGCGCCGGCGCGCAGGCTTCGCAGGATCAGATCCGGTGACGCATCCTGGGCCGCGGAGATAAGGGCGGTGTTGGGGCATTCGGCATTCAGCTTCTCGATGAACTTGACGGCATATTCCGCATTAGCGCCGAGCGCAATGATTGCGGCCGCCGGTTTCAGGCGAACGATCTCTTCGTAAAGCTGTTCGGTGTCGTTACCGCCGGCGAGCAGCTTGACGCGTGGTTCTGCTGACAACGCCTTGCGAATGTCTTTGAAGTTTTCGAGTCCGGTGCTGAGGACTACTACTGAAATTGGTTCGGTCATCTGTTCCTCTTGATTCGTTAATTCGAATCCCACCGCCGGCGGCTGTCTGAATTGAAAACTAATTGACAGAGTGCCTGGGGGTTACGGTAGGTCCATCGCAATTTTGCAAGGCCGGCGATGTTCGATCGGCTGGCGTACTACTGGCGCCATCCGGCAGTGGATTCGAAACTTGAGACTGGCTGTTTTGGGTTCGTGGCACTGAATGTCTTCAACCTTCGTAGTTGAGTTTGCACCGCACACTATTTATTGGCCGGAATCACGCCAATGCTTTCACCGGTCAACGTAGTACTGTAGGCCGGCATCGTGATGGTCGTGCCAATCAATGGAATGACAAACTGGAATTGGTAATTAGTAATACTCACTGAGACTGTCCCTTTGCTCACTCCAACATCCGTATAGTTAACGATGACGTTGTCGGGCGTGAGATTGGGAACAATCGGCTGTGTACCTCCAGCTTCGTCGCCGTAAACGACGACATTCTTGACGGCTGCACTTTCAGCAGGCGTATGAAGCGTCGCGTAGCGAGCTCCACGACGCGCGGCATCCGTTAATGCGTTATGTACCCACAGCGCTCGGCCGAATTCGATCACTCCGAACATTGACGTCAGCAACACTGTCACGGCGAGCGAAAATTCGACCAACGTTGCGCCACGTTCACTTGAATCAAACCGTTTGACTTGCTTCATGATCATTACCCCGCTTTTAACTTGGAGGCGGTTGATTGTTCAGATAACGCATCGTCACGCTGGGTTTCACGTCAACGTTCAGATTCAACCCGACGACCTTGGTTAAGGCGCCCAAATTGAAAATCGGTTGATGCGTGTAGCCTTCGATTTGAACGGTTACTGTTTCAGGTATCGCGGGACTGCCGCCCTGATAACTGATTTTGACCTGGCCTGTTGACAGACCAGTCAGGATTGGAGTTCCGGTGCCGCCCGGATTTCCGTATACGACAATGTTGGCGGCAGCACCTTCTCCTTTCCCTATCAGTTCGGAACTCAAATACCGGGCGCCCCCACGAGCTGCTTTTGCCAGCGTGGTGTACTCGTAAAAGTAGCGGCCAAATTCAGCAGTCGCCGCAAACATCATTAAGAAGATCGGTATAACGATGGTCACTTCGACCAACTGGACACCACGCTCGTCTCGGGTGAAACGCTGCAACTGAAACAGGCGAGCCAATCGGCGACGGATACGAATTCTTCGGATTCTTGCGTGCATGATGTCACCTACTTGTAGAGCACTGGAACGGCCGTGTTATCGATGCCTGGACCAGCGCCTGGGTCGTAATAACTATTGCCCGCGAATGCCGTATCGGTGATGTATTCAGCCTGCAGTTCACCACCGTTGCCGCCACCGACAGAAGTCTTCAGAAAGAAGACGCCGAACCTGGTGACCGTAACTTCGTCACGACCTTCTTCGGGCGGTGCAGCAGCAATGGGAATGAACACAACGCGACGTCCGTCAGTGCCTGGATGACTCGGTGCCTTGAATTTAAGCTTGTCGGCGTATTCGTCGTGGGTGATGTTTTCGGCGATATTTGTGTCCGGTGGGTACTGGCCCGGATCCATACCAGCCGAATACATGTCAAAGCGGGTGTTTATTCCCTGACGGATTGCACCGGCGGTCACACCCGGCTTTGTCTTAACCTTGGTGCCCACAGAAATGCACCAGTTAACTCCGGTAGCCATTCCTTCTCGATCACCGCTGCCGCCTGACTGTACCGGCGCCAGCAATTGATAGTTTCCTGGTGAAAGTGCATCTCCAGGCGCCAGACGAAATGTGTAGGTATTATTTTGCGTTATCGGGTTGGCAGGATCGTCGAGCACGAACGCAGGCAGCCACGGGCAGAGCACGTTGACGGTAACAGAAAAACCTGCGGTCGCTTCGGCGGACAGATTTCTGGTCTTGCCCAAAACCAAAGCGGCGAACGACATGCCGACCGGCTCAGCAGGAGTCGTCACTTTCACGAAACGAATATTGACCGGCGCCAGCGCTGCCTCGCCCTGGCCCATGTATGGACCATTGAGATTGACTGCAAACAGGACGTTGGCAGGATCGATCTGTATACCCGTCTTATTGAATTCGTACTTATTGAACGTATTGGTTGCGCGAAACACCGCCTCGTTAATGCCTTCCGTATGTCCGTTCAAACCAGATACGCCGGCCAATGCTGACGCATCGGCCGCGTTCTGTAGTTCTGTTTTGGTCAAATACAACCGGCTGATATCAACGCCGAGACCAACGGCGAGCAGTACTGCCAACATCCCGATTGCGGATGTTGCCAGTACTGAACCTCGCTCTCGTTTTCTCTTTTCCGCTTGTTCTACTGATCTGTTCTTCATGATTCCCCCTCACGTTTTCGAACGAAGATCGGCTCGAGAAGAGAGTTTGCCATCATCACCAGGGCTTAACAGAAGCTGGATTGGAATCCATTAAGACGGTCTTGGCGATTGGCAGGGCAGTTTGATTTCGCGCGCTACCGACAGCGCCGGAGGTGCTAGTTTTGTCGGAGCTGGTTTTGACTTTGGGTTCTTCAACCTTGGCCGGCGCGGCGGGTGTGGCGGGTGCGGCGGTTGGAGTCTGCTCGGTCTGTCCGGAGACTTTGTAACCACTCTGGCCCTGGATGCCTTCGCCCTTCGGCTCGAGACCCAGCGGCGAGTTGCCCTTTAGTCCATCCATACCACGCATATTGGGAATGTCGTCGCCATTGACTGGCTTCACCATGTGCGCCGTCACGAAGAACATCAGTTCGGTTTCTTTCTTCTCGAATGACTTCGATTTGAAGAGAGCGCCGAGTACCGGGATATCACTCACGATCGGAATTCTCGACAGCGTCTTGGTTTCGGAATTGTCGAGCAGGCCGGCAAGTGCGAACGACTGACCGTCACGCAGCTCGATACCAGTCTTGGCGCGACGAGTGCGGAGCGCCGGTATTACGAAGTTGTTAAAGCGAACACCATTATTGAAATCGATGGTGGAAACTTCAGGCTCGAGTTCGAGGCGGATGTGATCTTCATCGATGATCGTTGGTTTGAAATTCAGTCGAATGCCATACTCTTTCCAAACGATAGTGATGGCGTTGCCCTGCGCATTCTGAAGCACCGGTACGGGGAACTCACCGCCGGCGAGGAAGCTCGCCTGCTGGCCGTTCATAGCGATCAGGTTTGGCTCAGCTAGCTGGCGGAAAGCGCCTTCCTGGCGGAGCATCCTGAGAAAAGCACCGGTATTGATCTGGCGATTGAAGAGAAATAGATTGAGCGGCGACTGGACAATCGTAAAGAGTTCAGCACCCAATGGGCTGGTGTTTACTTTATCCAGAATGCTGGGTGCCCCACCACTGTTGAGGTAACCACCAGTTCCTCCCTGTGGCAAAGCGGAATAAGACGTTTGGTAGTCACGCAGTTTGTTGCGATTCACTTCAGCAACGCGAACCTCGAGTTGAACCTGCGCCGCATTCGAAGTCGGCGAAGTCAGCATGTTCACGGTTTTGAAGTTCGCAGCTTCAACGACACTCTGCACGAGTGTTGCCGTTGCTGAATCCTTCACGCTGCCTGAGATGACAACTGATCCATTCGCCTGGCTCAGCCGAATATCTTCCTTCGGAAACAGTGCGCGAATCTGCGAGTCGATCAAAGACAGGTTTGCGCGAACGTAAACATCGAATACTAAAAACTGACCGCCGGTCTGCTCCCATGCGATGAAGTTGACCTGACCGAAAGCTTTTCCGTTAACGAGCACCTGGTCTGGCGTGACGAGCACGGCTTCAGCGATGTCTGGGTTCGAAACCGAGAAACGTCCGACCGGGCGATCGAAATTGATCACGCGCGACTGTCCCACCAGAACGTTGACGGCAATTGCCTCTTTGTTCTGACTGAAAGACGCCTTGTAGGAGTTTTCCTGCGCGTGCGCGATGGAGGTAGCAAAAATGGTAATCAGGGACGCCAGTAATAAACTCACTCGGCGTGAAATTGGGGAACGGCTCTGCATGATCTTATGCTCCTTTGTTTCAAGCGATCGTCAATGCGATCAACTTCAAGTGTTTCAGTTAAGTGTTGAGTGATCTATGGAAACTCGACGCTGCGCTTCTTGGCGCCTTCGATCATTTCCACTGACGCACGCGGAGTGGGCTGAGGAGCTGGGGCTGTTGCTGCTGGTTTCGGTGCGACCGATACTCTGCGAACTGGCTTCGACTCAGTTTTCGGCTGTTCACTCTTCAGTGAACCGGGCTCGGGAGCGGGTGTTGCTTTATCGCCCGACAACAATTGACGCTTGTTGACGCCCTTAGTCTGCTCGTCGCCCTGATCGATCTGGCTGCGCATGACGAGTTGCAGTTTGCCTTCGCTGGAAGCTAGTGCGAGTTTCTCTGCTTCCTCTGGTGTAACCTGAAGCGTGACAGCTTTGACGCTGTTGGCTTCACGTTCATCCTTCGGCTTGTCGATGTTCTGTCCATTGGCAAGGACCTTGATGTTCTGCAGTACGATCTTCGAAATCGGATCCTGCATACCGGAACCCTCGCGCGGATCGATAACGACAACCACGTCGACGAGTGTGCCCGGCTGGATGAAACCCGAAATGCCGGCCGCATCGTCGACCTTCACCGTCATGGCGCGATAGCCTTCGGGAATGATCGCCGAAAGACCAGCGGCTGTTCCTTCGGGCGCCAATCTCGATTCAGTGATGGGCTCGCGCGCACCGATATTAACGACAGCAACTCGGCCCGCCAGTTTTTCTGGAGTTTCGAAAGCTCCGTCGGGAGTAGATTCCTTTGGAAACTGGACCACCATGATCTGCTCGGGAATGATCTTGCTCCCGATCGGAATGGGGACTTTGGCCACCGCAACCTTATTCAGGTTTTTCGAGTAAGCCTGTGCGCTCGATAGATATTTGCTGACTGAAACGGCAGCGAGCACTCCGAAAATGAGTGCTCCTACCAGGACTATGAAGAAACGTTTGTTTCGCATGGAATCAACTCTCCGTTCTGCCAGGTCAAGCCTGGGGTGTTGACCGCTTTTTAGGGGTGAAACATCGCGGTTGCGATGATGGCGCCGATTGTGATCGCCACGCCGTAAGGAATGGTTAGACGCTGATCAGCAGGAACGCTGAACTTGGGCATTGGCCAGCCCGGCAGTAAGCCAACCAGAATTTGCAGTACGCGTTGCATGGTCGATTTGAAGGCTCCCGAGCGCACCACGGAAACGAGGGCCAGCACACCGCCCGTCAGCACCACTACTACAAATGTCGGCAATACAAGTTGAGCACCAATCACGGAGCCGATAGCAGCGAACAGCTTTACGTCGCCCGCGCCCATTGCTCCGAAGACGTGCAGGAAAAACATCAGGATAAAGGCAAAAACACATCCCTTCAGACTGTTAAGACCACCGCTTAGTCCACCGAGTGATAAGTTCAATATGAATCCGGTTATGAGTGTTGCCAGCACGAATGGATTGGGAATACGGCGATAGCGCACGTCGTGATAGATAATGATCACGGCGAGCGGCACTAGAAAAAGTTCAAAAGCTATTACGGTTGGGCTAAGCATTTCCAAGTGGTCCTGGGGGATTTAGCAGAAAAGTGGCGGCGCACCCGTGGAGTGAAACTTCACAAGGGCGCGCCACCGACAATGGCAGTTCACTACCTGCAGGTCACTTGATGAAACCTGCCAGCGTGTCAATTCTCGCTCCGATCTGGGTTCCAAGTGTTTGAAACGCCACGACGCAAGCGAGCGCTACGAGGGCGGCAGCGACGGCATACTCAGATAGCTCAAGCCCGGTTTCGTCTTTCAAAAATTTCTTGAACATGATCCGCTCCTCCCTTCAAAGGAGATGAAGGCTTGAGCCTTCTCCTCGGCCGGCAGCAATTGCCACTGCCGGGTCAACTTGAACTTCAGTTCATTACTGAAGCTTGCCAGCCAGCTCGTTGATCTTTGTGCCGATGTTGGTTCCCAACGTCTGGAAAGCGACGACGCATGCGAGCGCGATGAGCGCTGCGGCGACGGCGTACTCTGAAAGTTCAAGACCGGTTTCGTCTTTCAAAAAACTCTTCAACATTGATCGTCCTCCCGAAAATTAAAGGCTTGAGCCTTCCCCTTCAGCCGGCAGCAACCAAAAAACGTGGCGCTGCCGGAGCAAATGATGCAAAGAACTACTTGATCTTGCCGGCGAGTTCGTTGATCTTCGTGCCGATGTTGGTTCCCAACGTCTGGAAAGCGACGACGCATGCGAGCGCGACGAGCGCTGCGGCAACTGCGTACTCTGAAAGTTCAAGACCGGTTTCATCTGCGAAAAATCTCTTAATCATTTTGTTGCTCCTTTTAGATTCGATTAGGCGTTGTTGCTCGAACGAGCGGACAAATGAAGGCTGGTGTCACTTGTTGTTTTCGCTGTCGAAAGTGGAACAGCTTGAGGCGTGCGACGCCCGAAACCATTGATTCCACTGAGAACAGCACTCAACAACGTAAGCATCAATAGCAGGACTTCGTTATCCTTGATTCCCGCGCTCTGTATGCTGACCAGAAGGGCCAGGGCCAGAAACGGAGAAAGGATGACGAGCATTACTATTGAGGCAACGTTTGTAGTGGTTTTAGCTTTCATGTGCGTTTGTCTACTCGACCAGTGATGCGATGCGATTGCTTCGCGACGACCATCACGTTACAACCGGTGTGCCAGTGGTCCAGTTGAGGTTTTACTGTGATCTGTGGAGTTATTTGTCGCCCGCAGTTGACAAGACGAGGTGGGCTAACTGACCGAGGGTGAGTGTTGTGGGGATGGAAGTTTATGTTTTTGTTAGACTTGGACCATTGTCGCCCGCAGTTGACAAGCTCTTATGACGTGAGGCCACAGCGTTAACAACAAAGACGGTTCTCACGCAAAGACGCAAAGGGCGCAAAGTTAAGACCCTTCTGAATAAGAGGTCTTGACTTTGCGCCCTTTGCGTCTTTGCGTGAAAAATCTTTTATTAGGCCCGAAACTGCATGCCGGGCTCAGTGTCTTCCTGTAAAAAATCTCCGATGTCGATCGCTAGTCGCTTTAGCTTCTTATATAAGGTCTGCCTCGACCCCAATCCGAGTGCCTCACTTGCCTTCGCGACATTGCAGTCATGCCGCTTGAGCGTTTCAGTTATTACGCGGCGCTCGTAGCTTTCCAGCAAATCATCCAACTTCTCGCCAGTGGCTTCGATTTGCCCATTGCGCGGGTGAATTCGCTGGCTGATGTTCTCGGGACGAATGTAGCCGTCGTCCTCAGCGTAAAGCACGAGACGTTCGATCTCGGCCCCGAGCTCACGAATATTGCCAGGCCAGGAGTAGGTCTCGAGAATCTGGATCGCGTCGGCAGTGATTCCAGAAATCGGGCGCTCGTTCTTCCGCGCGTAGTGACTCACAAAATGTGAGATCAGAGTGGAGATGTCTTCGCGTCGCTCCCGGAGGGGTGGAACCTTCAACGTTAACGTAGCGATTCGATAGTAGAGGTCTTCGCGAAAGAGTTTTTCACTTACGAGTGTTTCGAGATCTTTGTGCGTGGCGGCTATCACGCGCACATTCACTTTGCGCGGCGCACGCTCACCGAGTGTGTGAATCTCACCTTCCTGAAGAAACCTGAGCAGCTTTGGCTGCAACGCGAGCGGCAGGTCGCCAATCTCGTCGAGAAACAGCGTTCCATTCTCTGCGGAACGGATTAATCCCGCCTGGTCTGACATCGCGCCCGTGAACGTTCCCCGGCGATGTCCAAATAACATGCTTTCGATCAGCTCCGAAGGGACCGCCGAACAATTGAAAGGAATGAACTCGCTCTCAGAACGCCGGCTAAGACGATGAATCGCGCGGGCAATGAGTTCTTTTCCGGTTCCGGATTCACCCGTCACGAGGATCGTGGAATGAGAGTCTTTGATGCGTTCGACGTTTCGCGCCACATCAGCCATCGCCCGGCTACTGAAAACCATTCCGGGCAGTGAACTAACTGAAGAGACAGTCGCCGACTTAACGGCAGTCGGAGCGACATTAGTCGATTGATGTGAGTGGGCCAGGTGTGCGACGTCGCTCAGTGCGTTGAGTTCCTTCGCCTGTTGAGCTGTTAGCGGCCGGACACAACGACCATAAAGTGCAGCCCCTTCACGTGCTGGGGACGGTAACGCCAGCAACAAACAGATCGCCGGATCGCCTTCCTGCGCGGGCTGCGGCCGGCCTTTACTCTTAAAAATCTCCCCAACCGCAGTTTCGCCGTTTGCGATTTCGGTCTCCTCGAGTCCTTCAGCCCATCGCAGCGTCGGTTTGCCTGAATCGGACGTGGCCCAGATTGACAAGCCATAGGTAGGCGCAGTCGCCTCCACCATCAAGCTCATCTTGATCATTACTTCATAGAGCAGATCGGGACCACCAGTCGCTGCTTCGCAGACCGCTCTCACAATTGAACTGATAGGCAGTTTTGGAAAACTTGACTCGGAGGCAGGGGCATCCGGACTTAGGACCGAAAGGTCAGACATCAATACCGTTCCTTGAAATGTGCTCGAAAAACCTTGGAATCTCGTTCCGTGAGGGTGCCGCAGGGACAAGAAGTTCAAACCGTAGAGCCATGGGCATTGTAGCCCGCAGGTTTATGAGTCTAGATTGCCAGGCCGAGGCTGTCAACAAGTTTTAACTGCGGGAGTTTCTACGGTTGAAGGCGCAATTGGGGGTTAGATTTTCGTTCGCCGCCTGTTCGCCAATTTAAGTGCTTAAGCGCTGTTAGTTCAAGTAAATGTTCAACTTACGGGCTTAAATCGTTGAAGAGAAATATCTTTACACCCTTAAGCACCGATGCTACAGTCCGCCGATATCGCCGCTAAGTTGTTGAGCGGCAACACATTGACAAGCCGTAAAGTACATTTAGTTGGGGCTGCTGGTCACGAGGTGCCAGCTATATTGTGGCCAAACCCACAGTTTCCGATTAAGCAGCCTCTTAACTTTTGAGCCCAGACAATCAGCTCGAGGATAGGGATGGCACGGCAAAGGAACTTGGAGGTGGTGAGGTGAGCAAGGTCGCTAATACATATTGGGTTGATGAACGAATCAGGGCGCAGCGTGTGACCCCACGCACGAGTTCCCTTGCCTCGGTACAGCAGATCTCGGCCGACATACTCGGCACGCGGACAGAGGTGCGCCGCCGCGGCGGAATAATTCCGTCCTGGGTGATTTTTGGAATGGTTTTGATGGCGACTTTCGCCGTCTGTGTGACGGTGAACATGCGAACGCGCGCTAAAGTTCAGGTTGCCTCACAGCAGCTTTCCTCGATGCAAACGGATGTCGAAGCGCTGCGCAACGTAAACCAATCGCTAAAAACAGAAGTGGAAAGACTGCGAACAGATCCGCGGACCATCGAGCTCGCAGCACGTGCACGTCTGAATATGGTTCGCGGCAATGAGTTTGTCGTACCCGTGGAGTGATCATGATTCATCACGCAAATATCGATTTCTATGCCTGCCCAAACCTGCCCGTAGTTTTTCCCTGCTCGAAATCCACGTAACCCGGGTTACCTTCCGAGCCGGCGCGGCTGTGACTGCCATCGCAGCCGCGCTCCCCTCTAGAGCCACAAAAAGCACAAGAAGATCCAGCCACAAAAAGGCACAAAAAGCACAAAAATTGAGATTAGGTTTGGCGCCGAGGGATCGCATTAGTCCATCCTGCGCTCACCAATCATTTTGTGCTTTATGTGCTTTTTTGTGGCTAAATTTGCACTTGTGCTTCCTTGCGGCTAATATCCGAAGGATGTCCAAAGTAAAGGAAAGCTCACCTGCCGAGATTGAGCGCGAGCGTTGGGAGGAAGAAACTCTCACGCCTGCTCTCAATAAACATCCCGAACGAAAAAAGAGTTTTCAGAGCGTTTCACTCGACGAGGTCGAACGCCTTTACACTCCCGCCGACATCGCAGATCTCGACTTCGCACGCGACATTTCGTTTCCAGGTGAATTTCCATATACCCGCGGAATTCATCCCTCGGGTTATCGCGGCAAGCTCTGGACGATGCGTCAGTTCGCAGGTTTCAGCACTCCGGAAGAGACAAACGGTAGATTTAAGTATTTGATGGCGCAAGGTCAAACGGGGCTCTCCGTAGCCTACGACCTTCCCACTCTGATGGGCTACGACGCTGATTCACCACTCTCCGAAGGTGAAGTAGGCAAATGCGGTGTTGCGGTGTCGTCACTCGCGGACATGGAAGTGCTCTTCGACGGCATCCCACTCGAACAGGTCACCGTCTCGCAGACGATCAATGCGCCCGCCTCGGTTCTGCTCGCGATGTATCTGGTGGTGGCAGAAAAACAGGGAGCTCGTTGGGACAAGATCTCAGGCACACTGCAAAACGACATTCTTAAGGAATACATCGCGCAGAAGGAATGGATCTATCCAATCAAACCGGCGATGAAGCTGGTGATAGACACCTTCGAATTCTGCACCGGGCACGTGCCTCGCTATAACCCGGTTTCAGTTAGCGGTTATCACATTCGTGAAGCGGGCGCGACGGCAGCACAGGAGCTTGCGTTTACCCTCCGAGACGGCATCGAGTATGTGGCGTGGGGCGTCGAGGCTGGTTTAGACGTGGACCGCTTTGTCCCGCGCATGTCCTTCTTCTTTAATGCGCACAACGATTTCTTCGAAGAGATCGCGAAGTATCGTGCCGCCCGCCGTATCTGGGCTCGCGAGATGAAGCAACGCTTTGGCAGTAATTACGAGCGCACGTTGCAACTGCGTTTCCACACGCAAACCGCCGGCGTCTCCCTGACAGTTCAACAGCCACTTATCAACATCGTGCGCGTCGCAATCCAGGCGCTCGCCGGTGTTCTCGGCGGTACGAACAGTTTGCACACTGACGCGTACGACGAAGCCTTAGCACTTCCAACGGATCGCGCCGCACTCATCGCACTTCGCACGCAACAGATCATTGCCGAAGAGACTGGCGTCACAAACACAATAGATCCACTCGGCGGCTCGTATTTTCTCGAGTCACTGACTGAAAAGATGGAGCAGGAAGCGCTCGAGTATTTCCGCAAGATCGACGCAATGGGTGGAATGGTGTCGGCAATCGAAAAGGGATTTCCGCAACGTGAGATCCAGGATTCCGCCTATCAATATCAAAAGGCCGTGGAGCGTGGCGAGCAGGTAATTGTCGGTGTCAATAAATACACTATGACCGACGAGCCTTCCGAAGTTCCGATCCTCGTTATCGACGAATCAGTTCGCACGCACCAGCTAGAGCGGCTCGAGCAAACTCGCACCCGCCGCGATGCCGGCGCAGTCGCAAACGCACTCGACAAACTTAGAATTGCGGCGCGGAAGAATGAGAACACAATGCCCGCAACGATCGAGGCAGTAAGGGCTTATGCCACGCTTGGTGAGATCTGCTCAGCGCTCAGAGACGTCTACGGAGTTTACGAAGAGCCCGCTTTCTAACCCGCACCTATGTCCAGTCGAAAGATTAGAGTTCTTGTTGCAAAGCCCGGACTCGACGGTCATGACCGTGGCGCCAAAGTCATCGCCCGTGCCCTGCGCGATGCAGGCATGGAAGTAATCTATACCGGCCTGCGACAAACACCCGAAATGATCGCGGCGGCTGCGCTACAGGAAGATGTGGACGCGGTCGGCGTTTCAATATTGAGTGGCGCGCACAACACTCTCTGCCCACGCATCGTTCAGTTGCTTCGAGAGAAAGGGATGGACAACGTTCTGGTCCTCGTCGGCGGTATCGTTCCGCAAGAGGATTTGCCGAAGCTTAAGCAGCAAGGAGTGGCCGAAATTTTTCTGCCCGGCACCTCAACCGAAGACATCGTCAAATTTCTTCAAGCCAACGTAAAGCCTCGCGACTAAAGGAGCTGGAGCCCAAAGGGTTTTCAATTCCGTATCTTCTTTCAATCTTTGCCGCAGACCTCGACCTACGAATTTACGGATCAATTTCCATTTTTCGGATGTTTGTTAAGCGCTTACGTCTTAAATGTCTTTTGTAGCTAACTTTTTTGTAGGAATTTGGCGATTCGCGTTTGACAGTCGTCCGTAAGTCTCGCGATGACGTTGACGTCTGCGCCTGTTTCCAATGCTTCAGGAAACGCGAGTCCATCCATCTGATACAGCAGCGTTTTCGTGAGGCCTATCGCAGATGCACTCATCTTCTCAAACTCACTCACATAGGTACTCACATCGGTCTCGAAGGTTTCATCAGCAAACACCTGATTCACGAGGCCAAACTCTCTAGCCTGATCGGCGCTTATTTCGGCACCTCGGGTAATCAGTTCGAAAGCGCGTTTCTCTGAGACGTTGCGTCTCAAGATAGCCATGACCATCGCCGGCACAAAGCCAATCTTGACTTCAGGATATCCGAAACGTGCCGAAGCAGAGGCAAGAACAATGTCACATGCCGTCGCTAAACCGCACCCGCCGGCGAGCGCTCTTCCCGTCACTGCAGCCACCACGGGAACCTGAAGCTGTCGGATTAACAGAAACAGTTCCAGCAGCGAACGCGCATCTTCGGCATTATCGGCAACCGACGCTCCGGCAATTTTCTGGAGCGCTGAAAGATCTGCCCCCGAGCAGAAGTCCTTCCCTGCCCCCGAAATCACAACGACGCTGACGTCTCTGTTCGCCGCGGCACTCTTCAGTGCTTGCTTGAGTCCAGCAATAACGGCGTCGTTAAGTGCATTCCTTTTTTCCGGCCGGTTGAGCACGATCCGCGCGACCGAGCCCTCCCCGGAATACAGAACCACGTTTTCAATATCCGTACTCATCCGTGCAAATCCGCGGCCTCCTGGTCGGTGACTTCGATCTCCATCCGCAGCAGCGCTGTCGAAAAAGTCTTTCCCTGAGCATCAGTCATCAGCGACAAAGTACCACCACCACCCAGACTCTCGTGCAAAAGAAAATTCAGCGCACCAAGGTTTGGTAACTCAAACCGTTCCACTTCGCCGTGGCAGATGCCTTTAAAGTGTTGCTTCACACGTTCGGCCGTAACTTCGCGAACGAGGATCGGATACAACTCATCTTTCAGTGCAATCAATCCGACGTTCGCCGTATCACCTTTGTCACCCGACCGCGCATGAGCCAGTTTTGTCAGTTGTACTTTCACGCTTCAAGCACCTCAACCCTGGGAGTAATCTCTTCCTTCGGAATCAGGGCCGGCCAGTAAGCAACGATCTCTTCGACTTTGGGCCGGCCACCTGCAAAGCCTGTTACTGCGGGCGGTCCAGTGAGGATCAGCGGCGCAATCTCTTTCGTAAATCTTTCCACAGCGCTCCGGTCCTGACCGCGGACACCGACACGCAGTTGCACTTCAGGAATGTCCGGGCTTGGTCTTCCAGCCAGTGGACCATGCGTCGCGCTAACACCCACAAACTCAGTCAACACTTGTTCGAACTTAAGCCCAAGGCGATCGAGTCGAGTTCGCAGAATGCGATCCGCAGCCTGCGCCTTGTCGTAAGCATCGGGCCACGAATAGACCAAAGTCCCAACCGCTTTGAAACCCGCCGAATAACTAATTGAGACTTTAAGAAACTCGGTCGCGGGTCGTCCCTCAATCCCGAAGACGCGAACACGATCCCGGCCTTCGTACTCGAGTCGAATCGTCGTGAAATCAGCGACGCAGTCGGGTGTGATGTATTCGTGCGGATCACCCATCTCGTAAACCAGTTGCTCCTTAATAGAAGGAATGATGATCCAGCCTCCGGTTCGTTCATGTTTAGTGATAACAAAACTTCCGTCCGGCGAAGCCTCAACAATTGGGAAGCCGACATCGGCGAGATTCGGAATGCTGCGCCACTCGTACTGGCAGTTTCCACCCGACGCCTGCGCGCCACACTCGATTATGTGACCGGCAATCGTTCCTGCCGAAAGCCGATTCCAGTCGTCGCCGGCCCACCCGAATTCATGAATCAGCGGCGCGAGCGTCAAACCAGTGTCCGTGGCGCGACCGGTGATCACGATGTGCGCACCTTGATTCAACGCCTCAACGATCGGAGCAGCGCCCAGGTATGCATTCGCACTTTGAATTCTTTCGCGCACGGTGGACAACGGCTCATCGGTGTCCATGTTGCGCAACTCGATTCCGCGTTCGAGTAGTTCATCAAGTCGCGACATGATGTCGTCGCCGGTAACTATTCCGATGCGGAGCTTGCCCGCCAGGCCGAGGTCACGAGCAACCTGGATTACAGCATCCGCGCAGCCACGAACGTTGACGCCACCGGCATTCGCAGTAACTTTGATTCCACGCTCGACACAGGCCGGCAGTATCCTGCGCATCAATGGCACAAAGTCTTTTGCATAGCCCGCATCTGGATCGCGCGCTTTCTGTTTCTGCATGATCGACATCGTTACTTCGGCGAGATAGTCGAGCATCAGATAGTCGATTGGTCCACCCTCAACCTGACGCACCGGTGCATCAGGAAGATCTCCCCAAAAGCCTTGTCCGGCTGCAATGCGTATCTTTTGTTTCATCTGGCTTGAAGATGCCACAAAAAGACAAAAGTCACAAAAGCGGAGCCTGCGGCCCAACCTCTGTGACTTTGTACTTACTGAAGACCAGCTTAGCCCAATCTCGGACCCGGGCTTGGACTGGGACTTGGACTCGGTGTCGGAGTGGGTGTCGGTTCACCAGGCGACGGGGTCGGTACCGGCGTCGGGCTTGGTCTTGGACTTCCACCCGGCGTCGGACTTGGAGTCGGGCTCGCCTCTGGACTTGGACTCGGACTGGGCGCCGGAGTTTGCGCCGGCACCGCGGCCGGGTTTGCGACGTCCGTTCCGGTTGCCGCCGGCGTCTTCGCTACGTTCTTTGACGGACTGAAACTACACTTCATCGTTGACCCTGACACTGGCGTCAACGTTAGTTTGCTACCGCTTTTCTTAGCGCGCAGCGAAATGACTTTTGCACCGGCCGCAGGCATGCTTGGATCCGTTGGGTTGATTTGAAGTGCAACGGCGGTATAGCCACTCGTCTTCGAGGCTATAAGCCGGCCCTTTCTGCCGTCTGCGGTGGTGAATTCGTTTCCAGTTATCGTGAGAGTGGTGTCACCGACGAGACCAACCTCCTCACAGTTGAAAGTACCCGCGTAGGTACCGGAAAGATCAACCTGCTCGGTCTTTTTAGCCGGTGTTTGCGGCTCTGTCTTCGTTGGTTCGGGTTTGGGTGTTGTGGGATCCTGGGCTTTCAGTACCCAAAAGCTGCCGATCGCTAACGTAAAACTTAGCGTTATCAACAACAACATCTTTTTAACCATAGTTCGTACCTCCCGTGTTCGTGCTTGCGCACCTGTGTGCAGGATCGCGCTGCCTACTTATATCCAGGGGTTTTGGACTGATAACAAGGAGGGAACACTGATCTTTTACCACTCGAAGCGCCAAATCTCAACCATATTCGGGTAGCGTCACAAAAAGTGCAGATATAAGGGTTTAATAGTGCTTTGTGTCTTGAGTCCTTTGTGGTAAACATCTTTTGCGAACAACCCAAACTAAGTATCGAGGAACCCAATGCGACCTGAAAAATCCATTCGACTGATCTCCGCCTGTGTTTGCACATTCTTGCTCACGTTGCTGTTTGCCAGCTGCCAGCCTTCGCCTTCGGGTACTAATAAGGAGGGTGGCGGAACGGGAACGAAGCACAAGCTCGCTTTCGTGACCAATAACCCGTCCGAGTTTTGGACCATCGCACGTAAAGGCACCGAAAAAGCCGCGAAAGAGATTCCGGATATCCAAGTCGAGTTCAGAATTCCTGCTGGCGGTACGGCTGCGGAACAACAGAGCATCATCGATGACCTGCTGGCAAACGGCGTGAAGGGCATCGCCATTAGTCCTGTTGACCCAAAGAACCAGACCGGGATGCTTAATCGCGTTGCGGATCAGGCAGTGGTGGTGACGCAGGATAGCGATGCGCCGGACAGCAACCGCATGTGTTACATCGGTACTGACAACGTAGCCGCGGGACGTCAGGCTGGTCAACTCCTCAAAGAAGCATTGCCGCAGGGCGGTAAGATCATGGTCTTCGTCGGCGTACTCGACGCCGCGAATGCACAGCAACGTTTTCAGGGTTTGAAGGAAGCAATCGAGGGATCAAACATAACGATTATTGACGTTCGCACCGACAATACCGATCGTGTGCGCGCGAAATCAAACGCTTCCGATTCCATCGTGAACAATCCTGACCTTGCCGGAATGGTCGGCTTGTGGTCCTACAACGGGCCGGCGATTCTTTCCGCAGTCAGAGAGGCAAACAAGGTCGATAAGATAAAGATTGTTGCTTTTGACGAAGAAGACGAAACTTTGAATGGTGTTAAAGACGGCGCGATTTACGCCACGGTCGTACAACAACCATTCGAGTTTGGTTATCGCTCGATGGAACTGATGGCGAAATACTTGAACGGCGACAAATCGCAGATCCCTGCGAGCAAACAGATCTTCGTTCCCACGCTCGCGATCAAGAAAGCCGACGTCGAGGAATTCACCAAGAAGATCAACGCACTCCGTGGCCGCACCTAGAATTCGCGTCGCAGAGAACCCAGAGAACTAGTGACCGCTAATTCACCAATCCTCGAGATGGAGGGAATCAGCAAACGATTCCCAGGGGTTGTTGCGCTCGACAACGTCAGCCTGACGGTTCATACAGGCGAGAACGTTGCACTGATTGGTGAAAACGGCGCGGGAAAATCGACGCTGATGAAGATTCTCGGCGGCGCAATTTCACGCGATAGCGGCACGATCAAAATCCATGGGCAGCCGGTCGAAATACGCTCACCACGTGAAGCCAGTGCCCTCGGCATCGAGTTTATTCACCAGGAGCTCAGTGTCCTCGATAATCTCGACGTCGGCGCCAATATTTTTCTGCGACGAGAACCAACTTTCGGCGGTCCCCTGAAATTAATCGATCGCAAACGCATCTACAAGGAATCTGATGAGATCCTGCGCAAACTCGGCGTGGACGTTTCAAGTAAGACGCCACTGGGCCAACTTGCACTGGCCCAGCAGCAACTTGTCGAGATCGCGAGGGCGCTCAGCGCTGGTGCGCGGATCATCATCATGGACGAGCCGACGTCGAGTCTCACACTAACTGAAACGAGACGTTTGCTCGAAATTGTCAGAGATCTGAAAGCTCATAACGTCAGTATCATCTACATCTCGCATCGCATGCATGAAGTCGAAGAAACTGCCGATCGTGCGGTCGTGCTTCGCGACGGGAAGAATGCAGGCGAGCTTCAAGGTACCGAGATTACTCACGAGCGAATGGTCCGGATGATGGTCGGACGCGACCTCAAAGAATTTTTCAAAGCTGCGTCGGGTAATGGAACCAAAGAGCGCGACGACGGTTTTGAAGTGCGCCGGTTGCGTACGATCAGGTATCCGAATCACACCATCTCTTTCAATGTTGGGAAAGGTGAGGTGCTTGGATTTGCCGGACTAGTCGGAGCGGGGCGTTCGGAAGTTGCACGAGCAATCTTCGGTGTCGAAGAAGCACTCGAGACTGAAGTCGCACTCAAGGGTCAAACATTGAAGATCCAGGGACCTCAGGACGCTATTACGCATGGCATCTACCTTGTACCGGAAGACCGCCGGCTCACGGGACTAATCGTTGATTTCAATGTGCGGGAAAATATCTCCCTGCCAAACCTGGAGAGCTATTCGTCGGCAAAGATTATCAATCGTACTAAAGAAGCGAATGCAGCTCGCGAAGCCGTCAAAGCGATCAATATCAAAACGCCGTCGCCGGAGATGCGAGCGGCAAATCTCAGCGGCGGCAACCAGCAAAAAGTCGTGCTGGCGAAATGGCTGACGTTCTCTCCGCGAGTACTGATTTTTGACGAACCGACACGCGGGATCGACGTGGGTGCAAAGGCAGAGATTTACGAACTCATCCGCAAGCTGGCAAGCGAAGGCGTATCAGTGATCGTCATCAGCAGTGAAATGGAAGAGGTGCTCGGCATCAGCGATCGCATCGCAGTAATGCACGAAGGACGGCTGACCGGAATTCTCGATCGTGCAGAATTCAGCGAGGAAGCCGTCATGCGTCTCGCCACCGGCACCGACGGATAGCCACAAAAAGGCACAAAAAGCACAAAATCAGTAGAACGATTCTCGGTTACTAAAACTCTTAAGGAATTCCGCGGAACTAAATGAAAACTTCCAGCTCAAGAAAAACTCTTTTTGTGCTTTTTGTGCTTTTTTGTGGCTAGTTCTTTCTGTGCTTCTTGTGGCGAGTGAGGGCTTATGAAAAAAGAGCTTGGCATTTTTGTCCTGCTAGTCGTTCTCTGCATTATCGTTTCGATCATCAACCCAAATTTTCTGCTCGCGATTAATCTCCAGAATCTCGCGCGGCAGATTGGTGCGTTTGGCATCTTCAGCATCGGTCTGGGCTTGGTGATCATCACCGGCGGCATCGAACTCTCAGTCGGGTCGATGATGGCTCTGCTCGGTGTCATCCTGTCGATGATGCTCACTGAATGGAACATCGGCGTTGCTTTGGCAGTGCTGGCGTGTATTGGCATTGCGATGGCGCTGACGTTGGGCCACGGATTACTCATCACGCGACTGAACATGCAACCGTTCATTGTCACCCTCTGCGGTCTCCTTTTTTATCGTGGCCTTGCGCGCTTCATCACGAATGACGAGACAAAGGGATTCGGAACGGTTGCGGGTCTCGATTTCCTGCGCTTTCTCGCCAATGGAAATCTGTTGATGATACCGATGCCGTTTGTGCTGCTACTGATCATTGCCGCGATCACATGGGTGGTGCTGCATCGCTCGGTCTACGGCCGCTATCTCTTCGCAACCGGCCGGAACGCAGAAGCAGCACGCTATGCTGGTATCAACACCAAATGGATTGTCACGCTCACCTACGTGATTGCAGGAGCATTAACGGCGATCTCCGGAGTGATCTTCGCCTTTTA
>DASTVU010000372.1:0-6285 GCA_035758935.1 Pyrinomonadaceae bacterium
GCTCTCCTAAAACAAACCGAACCCGATCTTCTGCTCCTTGACGTAAATCTTCCGGGGATGAGCGGGCTCGACTTTCTTCGCGAGATCAAAAGCTCAAATGGCAATGGACCGCTCGTAATTATCGTTACCGCACACGGCTCCGAGCGTATGGCCGTCGAAGCCGTCAAAGCTGGTGCACACGACTACCTTTCCAAGCCATTCGAACTCGACGACCTGCGGCTAGTCATCAAAAACGCCGCGGAAACAGTTCAATTAAGACGTGAAAACTATTCGCTGCGACGTCGGATCGAGGTCGAACGATCACAACGTGGCGCGCTCATTGGCAATTCAGAAGCGATGCAAAAAGTGCGCGCGATGATCGAAAAGGTGGCGGAGACTGATGCCACGGTTCTTGTGCGTGGAGAATCAGGCACGGGAAAAGAATTGGTAGCCCGCGAACTTCACGAGCGCAACAGTGTGCGTCGCAATGCGTCCTTTGTGGCAGTAAATTGCGCGGCGTTACCTTCGGAACTCATCGAATCCGAACTGTTTGGCCACGAAAAGGGGGCTTTTACGGGCGCGGCAGCAAGACGGGAAGGGAAGTTTGAGCAGGCAGACAGTGGCACGTTGTTTCTCGATGAGATCGGCGACATGAGCTCCAATGTGCAGGCTAAGTTACTGCGCGCGTTGGAAGAAAGGCGGATCGAGCGACTCGGCGCTAACGAATCTATTCCTGTAGACGTGCGGATTGTGAGTGCGACGCATCGACCCCTCGAACAGGAAATCGCCAACGGCAATTTTCGCGCGGATCTCTTTTATCGCCTGCGTGTTGTCACCGTAGAGATCGCGCCGCTGCGCGAGCGACGCGAGGATATCCCCCTTTTAGCGGAGACATTTGTACGACTCGCGGCGGAGCGCTATGAGTTACCGCAACGAGCGCTGAGCCAGGGTACGCTGCGACGCCTTGTTGAATACAACTGGCCGGGTAACGTGCGCGAGCTGAAAAACACGATCGACCGTGCTGTAATCATGGCTGACGGTGATGAAATCGCGCCAAAAGATCTACCCGACGAGATCACCGCAGGCATTCCCAAGAACGGCATCGTTGAAGGCGAATCGGACGCTGACGGTTTGCAAGTGCCATTTACGGCGGATTTTCGCGAAGATCGTCGCGAGTTTGAGCGCCGCTACATCACTCGCTGCCTGGAGTACACCCAGGGAAACGTCACCCGTGCGGCCGAGATTCTGGACATGCACCGGCAGTCGTTACAGCATAAATTAAGACAATTGGGCCTCGGCCGCCGCTATGTTTCAGTGAGCGGCGAGGTGCAGGATAATCCCGACAGTTGATAGAAGACCATGAAGGCAAAACTCGACGCAATCATTCAACATGACCAGGCAGAGTACCTGGACCAACTGCTAACTCAAAAAGATCCGTTGCTCGCTGAGATGGAAGCTTATGCCGCCGAGCATCGCGTGCCGATTGCCGATCGTGAAGTGGCTCGTTTCATCGAGATCACTGCGCGCATTACGGGTGCACGAAAAGCTTTGGAGATCGGGATGGCGATCGGTTACTCGGTGGTCCATCTGGCGCGAGGCATGGGCGAGCAGGGAAGAATCGTGACGATTGATCCGAGTGACGAAATGATTAACGCGGCAACAGGTTATCTGCAGCGCGCCGGGTTGTTGGATCGTGTCGACATCAAACGAGGCAAGGCGTTGGAAGTGATGCCGAATCTCGATGAGACTTTCGATATGCTTTTTATCGATGCTCTTAAAGAAGAGTATTCGCAGTATCTCGATCTCGGTATACCGCGACTGCGTACCGGTGGTGTTGTGATCGTCGACAATCTGCTTTGGGGCGGAAGAGTCGCAACCGGCGATACTGAAAGTTCAACAGTAGCTCTCCGCGAATTCAATCCTTACTTCATCAATCATCCGCAACTACTCGCCGAAGTCCTCCCCGTCGGTGACGGCCTCGGCTACGCGGTGAAGATCTCATAAATAGCTCTGGACCATGCGGAACGTACTGTAGGGGCGGCCCTCCGTGGCCGCCCTCGGTTTAATTGTGTTCGCCAAACTCGAGGCCGTCGCTTTCAGAAATGCTGGTTCAACCGAGGGCGGCCACGGAGGGCCGCCCCTACAGTACGTTCGTCAGTTCGCTATAAATCTTGATCAAGTTTCTTTCGCGTGCTAACTTCCACGAGTCTCTTCACTTGCGGGTTTCCTCATGAACTCGCGCTGAATTAAAGCGAGGTGCCTATGAGTAGTGGCAAGTTTAGACAGATTCTCGGACTCGTCTTGCTGGCGTCGCTGGCATGTTCTAGCTACTCATGTACGGTCGCCTCTAGTAACGAAGAGTTTTTTGGCAGCACCACTCCTCCGCAGCGAAATATTTTCAGATATGTAACCGGAGACGAACCGGAATCGCTCGACCCGGCTATCAGTAACGGCCAACCCGAAGCGCGTCTGTACATGGCGCTTTTTGAAGGGCTGGTTGAATACAATCCGAAGACACTCAATCCGGAACCAGCTCTGGCCGAACGCTGGCATAAAAACAACGATTCATCCGAGTTTACTTTTCATTTACGGACTAACGGGCGATGGTCCAACGGCGATCCGATCGATGCAAATGATTTTGTTTATACTTTCCGCCGCAACCTCGCAAAAGAGACTGCATCTCGCAATGTTTACCTGATGGCGTACATCAAGTACGCGCAGGACTATAACCAGCAACGAGTTTTTGTGCGCGATCCAAAAACCGGTGAGTTTTTACTCGCGCGAGACTTCAGTGAGGATCTTCCGCCTGAGCCGCTCGCCGGCTTTCCGATTGATCCGGCAAAGAGTGAGTATCTTCCCGATCCCAACGAGACAACTCCGGACGCAGACACCGCTTTTCATCAGCAGATGCACACGCCGGCGAGACTCACTCTTCCTGGCGATGAGAAGTCACGAGCGAAGCTTCTTGGCGCCAATGCAGGGCTAAAAGCAGCAGTCGAAGGCAAAGAGTTCGTGAAGGTCGCAGCAGAGGACATCGGCGTCGAGGCCGTCGACAAATACACCGTTCGCATTTCCCTCGTGCAGCAGGCGCCGTTCTTTCTTGGATTGCTGGCGCACCAGGTTTTCCGTGCAGTGCCGCGCAAAGCCGTGGAGCAGTTCGGCACCAAGTGGGCCCTCGCGGAGCACATCGTTAGTTGTGGTCCATTCAAGGTCAAGGCGTGGAAACCTTATGACCAGCTGGTACTGGAGCGCGATCCAATGTACTGGGACGCAGCGAATGTAAAACTGGACGAGCTCTACTTCTATCCGATCCTCGACAACTCCACCGTAATGAACATGTATAAGGTGGGTGAGCTTGATGCAATGTATAACCACGCGGTGCCAAATGCGTGGCTCCACATCATGAGGACGAAAAAGGATTACATGAATCGTGCGGAGGCAGCGATCGAGTATTTGATCATTAATACCACCAAGCCTCCCCTGAACAATACCAAAGTCAGAAAGGCGTTCAATCTCGCGATTAACAAGGAAGCTTATGCAGAGTGGCGCCGCATTGTGAAACCGCTCACCGCATTTACTCCTGAAGGAATGTTCGCGGGCTATGAACAACCGAAAGGCGCGACGTTCAATGCGGCAGAAGCACGCAGGTTGCTCGGTGAAGCGGGTTATCCAGTAGCGCAAAATTCAGATGGAAGTTTCAGTTGTCCAACATTCCCAGTCGGCGACGTTGAGTTTATCTACAACAGTCAGGCTGCAAACAAAGCAGTCGCGGAATGGTTTCAGGCCCAATGGAAACAGAACCTTGGCATCACTATCCCGTTGCGAAATATGGAGTGGAAAACTTTTCTGGAGGCTAAGGAAAAGCTCGACTTTAAAGGCTTCGCTCGTGGCTCGTGGGGTGCGGATTATATGGATCCGTTCACATTTCTGAGTCTCTTTTACACAGGAGGCGAGAGCGGCACTGGCTGGGAGGATCCGAAGTACATCAAGATGCTGGATGAGGCAAATCGCACGCTCGACGAGAAGCAGCGATATCATTTGCTCGCGGAGGCAGAGAAGTACTTGATCGAGAACCAGCCGATCATCCCGATCGATTCGCCATCTGTGAACTGGATGAAGAAGCCATATGTGAAAGGCATGTATCCGAATCCCGGCTCATTGTTTCCCTGGAAGTATGTTTACATCGAACGCGATCGGGCCAAGTGGGATTACGGCATGCCAAGTTTGGATGCAGAATAGCCCCGTAAACGCAAACTCTTAACGAATGTTCCGGTTCATTGTCAGACGGCTTCTGATAACTATCCCCACGATCCTCGTAGTGATCTCAATTACGTGGGTTCTGATTAAACTTGCTCCCGGAAACTTCTACTCCGGCGAGAAACAACTTCCTCCTGCTATCGAGAAGGCCATTCGCGAGAAGTACGGACTCGATAAGCCCTGGTATCAGCAGTACGGAAAGACAATGTGGGGAATTGTTCGTCTCGACTTCGGGACATCGCTTCGTTACCAGGGGCAATCCGTAAACACAATCATCAAGCGCTCGTTGCCGGTATCAGCAGCTGTCGGCATTCTTGCTTATCTACTGGCGTTGGTTGTGGGCGTGACTGCCGGTTCGATTGCAGCACTCAAACAAAACACGAAGTGGGATTACGGCTCGATGGCTCTGGCCATGCTTGGTATTTCTGTACCTAATTTTGTTCTTGGTCCGATCCTGGTATTGATCTTTTCGCTTAGTCTTTACTGGTTGCCGCCTTCGCGTTGGGAAGGCTTTCCCAGCCGGAATCTGGTTCTGCCGGTGCTTACGCTTTCGGCGCTTTACATGGCTTACATCGCGCGACTGACGCGTGCAGGCATGCTCGAAGTGCTCCGGTCAGATTACATCCGCACAGCAAGAGCAAAGGGGCTGAGTGAGCGCGATGTTGTTATCCGCCATGCCTTGCGCGGTGGGTTGATGCCGGTCGTCTCATACACTGGACCAGCGCTGGCATTCCTGTTAACCGGAACAGTAGTGGTTGAAAGAATCTTCGCGTTACCGGGACTGGGAAACTACTTTATTCAGGCATCACTGAACCGCGACGAGCCTTTGATTATTGGTATCGTTGCGTTTATTGCGATCACGCTTTTGTTGATGAATTTACTGGTTGATATTGCGTACGCGTATCTCGATCCGCGAGTGCGGTATCAATAATCTCCTTGGAGTGCGCCAACTTGGCGCTTTGGAATTTGTACCAAAGCGGTGACAAGTCACCGCACTCCAAGGAAATGCTCAATCTGACGATGTCGAAAGAACCCAACCCAGATCACGAAGACCTGGTCCACATTGGCCCGGAAATGGCAGTGGCTGAGGCCGATGTGCATCCGGACGAGGCGGGAACGTTTGTGCGCGGCACCTCGCTGTGGCGTGACGCATGGCGTCGTCTGTTGAAAAACAAACTCGCGGTTTTGGGCCTTGTAGTAGTGGCGATTGTGACGATCGCCTCGATCGTTGGCCCGACAGTGATCAAGGGCATCTTCGGCTTTACTCCCGACTACATCCCCACACACAACATCAACCTGACGCGCTCACTTCCGCCTTTTACTGGCCCAAGCGGTGAATTCACATGGACACATCCTATGGGCACCGATAATGCCGGCCGCGATCAGTTCGCGCGAGTGCTACAGGGCGGCCAGATTTCGTTGTTTGTAGGAATTCTTTCGACGCTCGTGTCGTTGTTAATCGGCGTCACCTACGGCGCGGTGGCAGGATATATCGGCGGGCGTGTGGACAATGTGATGATGCGCATTGTCGACGTGCTCTATTCGTTGCCGTACGTGATTGTTGTTATCGTGCTGTTGTCGATGTTTCGCAGCCAGACGCCGAGAGGACAGTTGATCCTGCTGTTCATCGCACTCGGTTCAGTCTCATGGTTGACGATGGCGCGGATTGTTCGAGGTCAGGTGCTGTCGTTAAAGAACCAGGAGTTTGTACTGGCGGCGCGTGCGACTGGTGTGTCGAATACGCGGATTATCTTTCGACATCTGATTCCGAATACGTTGGGTCCCGTGATCGTCTACGCAACGCTGACTATCCCGCAGATCATGTTGACTGAAGCGTTTCTTTCGTTTCTTGGCTTCGGTGTACAGGCGCCACTCGCTTCGTGGGGCAGTCTCGCCTCAGACGGAATTCAGAACATCGCCATCTTTCCATGGCAATTGATCTTTCCCGGCGTGACGATGGCGCTGACGCTCTTTTCGCTGAACTTCCTCGGCGATGGATTGAGGGACGCTTTGGATCCGCAGATGAGAACGGTATAGGACCTGTATGAG
>DASTVU010000373.1:0-7641 GCA_035758935.1 Pyrinomonadaceae bacterium
CAGCAGTAACGAAGCAACAGTAGAAGACGGAAGATCCCATCAGAGACCGGGTAGTGCCTCAGTTTGAAATTACGCCGAAGGCGTTCGCTAATTTCAGCCCAGGGTTCGAGCGTTCGCGAGAACCCTGTGGAATAAATTCAAAAAATTGGGTTCAATGACTATTTCTGTGATCTAATCCCAAGGTTGTCGCTGCGCTCCAACCTTGGGCTGAAATTAGCGAACGCCTCCGGCGTAATTTCAAGCTGATGCATTACCGGAAAGCGCCGCTCATCTGGACCATGGAGGACGACGGCGTAAAATGGTCGGATGGATCACTCTCGCAACGGGCCACAACTCGCAATATTTCAACCGCACTTAGTCCTCCTCTACTCCCTGACCGGTGCTGCGCTCGTCGGACTTTACCTGCTTAGGTATGAATATGTCAGAGCGAATGTTCTCGATCCTGAAGGCACATTCCAGTACTTCGTGCCGTTGATGGTTCCGTGTTTCGCATTCATGATCGAGCGTGTCCAAAATGTGCGGAAGGCTAACTTCTTCCAACATGGAGTCGATTTCCTGGTCTTTGGATTAGCTGTCGGGAGAGTACTGGGAAGAGAGGTTCTGCATATATCGGGTCATACTCTGCTGCTCAGTTATATGTTGGTGAGTTCGAGGTCTAAGATCGTTTTGATTGCATCGGTAGTGGTCCTGGGCCAGACGCTCTTCTTGAAATATTACCTCTGGGGTGATTTCGTGACTTCCAACGTGGGGATGATTGTTGGTTGCGCTCTGGCTTTGATCGTTAAGTGGGTTTCGAGAAGATTCACAACGACCTAACGACCTAAGGCTTTGCACAAAAAGTCGAAAATCCCGCCAACGGAAGTTGGCGGATGGTTCAGGTCCTTTCTACAAAACGATTCTAAAACCAAATTTTAATCCCGCCCACGGAGTGGGCGGATACTTCAAGTCCCCACTCAGTAAGGACTTGAACAATCCGCCAACTTCTGTTGGCGGGATTTAGAACTATTTGTGCAGGCCACGGCCTAACTCAAAACCTTGGCATCAGGAATCACGTAAAAGCTCAGTGATGAATGATAAAGGAAAAATGTCCGATGAGGTTTGTGAGAGCTGTGGAGAGGTCGTGCCCGACGGCAAAACTGGCTGCGTAAAGTTGTTTGAAGCAATCCTTGCCAGAGAATTCAGCGACTACCGCTACGGTAAGATCCATCGCCTGACAGTAGATTCCTACGCGCTGCAACATCCTGACGCATACATGCGTTCGGGGAAATCATTTGCCGCGCATCTGACCGGCATGTGCGCCGCGCTGGAACGCGAAGATGTATTCTCTGTTAATCAAATAGTGCAGCGGTGGTTGAGTACAAACCCGCAGATTGATAAACCTGCCCACCTTCCGGAACAACGAGGTAGTCTAACCATTTCCTATATTCTTAATGCTGAGGATACGGACGAACACATCAAACGTGTCCGTGAGTGGGCGCAAAATATTTGGGCCGCATGGTCTGAGCATCAGGATTTGGCGAGGCGTCTGATTACTGAAGCGACTGCTCACTCAAGAAGCAGATCTGAATGAAAGAAATCATTCTCCTTTTCATCGGCTCCTTTTTGGTAACGGCCGTTTTCTCGTCATCTCTAAAAGTTTTCTTCCAGGCTGTTAGCTGGCGAGAAGTTCTGATCAAAGGACTCTTAATCCCGTGCTTTACCTGGACGATACAGCTAGTGTTGTCTGCTGCTTTTTTGGATGGAAAAAGTAGATTGAGGTATTGGAATCGACTCGGGTGGGTGTGTTTGATCGGATCTATCGCACTGTTGCCGGCAGCGTTCTATAACTTTCTGACCGTGCAACCGTGGGTGTGGTTGTCAATCGTCAACGTATTGGCGAGCGTGGTCCTGATGGCAATAACGCTGCACGTCCTGCTACGCCGGGATGGCTTTCGTTGGCAATGGACTCTTAGTTGGTTGGTGCTGATCGTCATCAACATGACGCTTTATCTATCGTCAGTACTGTAAACAATCCGGGCTGAGGTGATACTTATAGCTCACTTAGTCATCAACGCCACGAAGGTGAGAAGCCATCGCGGACCAGAAGTCGCGGATTTCCGCCGTCTATCGGCGCAATCCAAAGGTCGATTGGACGATCGTCATCCAACGATTTCGAACGTTCAAACACAATCCACTCTCCGTCAGGGGAGACGCTGAACATTCCCGTGAATTCGTTTTGTAAGTTCGTGATCTGCGTTGTTCTGCCCGTCGCGAAATCGTAGCGGAAGATGTTGGCAGAGTCTCTCATCAGAGTTTGATTTGAGAATAGAAAACCCGAACCATCCGGAAGCCAGCGCAGATCGAAGAGTAGTTGATAAGGAATGTTGGAGTAAGTGGTTAGCTTCTCGCCCGGATGTTTTCCGCCTTCAGTAATGCGGTAAATTCCCGAATCGCCTTCAGAGTTTTCAGAGTAGAGCAACTGATTCGTCGTTGTTGCAGTAGGACCCCAATCCCACACACAGGTGCCCATGGGGTTCTTTCCGCCGAACAACGGAAGATATTCATATTCACCCGGCGTCGGCGTAACGGAGGCGCTGTTCAACGTGCAGACGCCCGAACGATAACTCACGCGAGATCCATCTCGACGCCACACCGGACGAAACGCGCCAAACATATCGATACCATCTCCGGAGATCCCAAACACCGGCGCTTTCACACTCTGCCCGGCACGCACGTCAACACCAGGCGTGAACCAGCGATACTTGCCCCACATCGCGACAACTGCCTGGGCCATGTTTCCGAAGTCGGCCACGTTCTTGAAAAGAATCGTCTTCGTTGAACCGGGCGGCAAAGTGATCTGCTGCGGTTCATCTGCACCGGCGACATAGATTATGAACACGCCCGAACTCGCTTGAGACTGCCGGTAAATCGGTTGTTCGTTGCGGAGCGTGACGGTTACCGAGCCTTTCGCATACCGCGCAAACTCCCCACGATCAGGTGAATTCGTGAGCTTGCGAAAGCCCGTGCCGTCCGGACGAAGCGCGTAAAGATCGGCGTGATAAAGCGAGTACGCAGCCGCGTGACCGCTGGAAAAGGCGAGTTCTTTTCCATCAGGTCGCCACGCCACATCGTAAATTCCGAGTTCTCTTTTCGCGTCGGGGTGTGTCCACAGCCGCCGGTCGTTTGTACCGTCTGCGTTAATGAGACGAACCTCAGTGCCTCCTCGAACGTAAGCGATGGTCCCCGTGTGTGGTGGAACATTCTTTTGCGCACGAGAAGTGGTAGACCAAACGCAAGCGAGCGCTAAAACGAGAAAGCCCACATAAGCGACAAATGACTTCTTCATTGATCCTGGCACTTTCTTAGGTTCCATGTGATGGTGACCTTTCTTTGGCCACCTCTTTGAGTTGGAAGTGTGGTGCTGTCAGTTCCGCTTATGACGTCAGGGTTGTTTGGATCGATCGTTCCTCGGCCGTCAAGGGGTGGCCCGTTTGTATCGAGACTGAGGTTCGTTAAAGGACTACTTCGGTTCACTTCTTTGTTGAAGGGATTGTTGCAGCTACCCTGTACTTTGCTGACAACGGATTCTGACCCAGCCGCAGGAACGAGAATGGTCGGCGCAGAAACGACGTATTGGTGCGACCGCGGATTAACCGTGACACTGAAACCCGTTGTTGTTACGGTCGCGGAGCCACTGAGTTCGCGAATCTGAGTCGTACTGCGATAACAGACGCCCTTACCGGTCCCGATGCTAGTTTTCTTTTCACGCGCTGTTGCCTTTACCGTTGCTATCTGAAGCCCCTGATCGTCTTTGCGTCCCGGAATCTCGGCCTTTGCTTGGTAGAACGTCTCGTCATCCCACGACTGTGTTAGATGGATATTTTCCGCTGAGCCTACTTCTTTGAATTCGGACGTGTAGGTGATCGTGCCTTGCCAGTGTCCTTTACACGGCTCCCAATCTTTGACCATGAAATAGAATGGCTTAGAGCTGTACCAGTTCGTGCGGTACATTGACTCGAAGATCAAACTAACGCCACCGCCAACAATATCTCCCGTCAAAAAAGAGAAGATGATACCGACGACGTCCATCAGGTTTGATAACGCAGCCTCCGCATCCTTGATCTTTGTCGGCTTGATCTGAACGCCGACGTTTACGCCGGCAGCTTTGTACAGCTCAAAGACCTTTCGCCGTGTGAGATCTTCTTTTTGTGGCGTGCCGATGACGTAGATCGTCGAGACACCCTTGTCATCGGCGGTGCGCTTGCCGTCCTTTGGATTCAGAAAGACGATGTCGTCACGCTCGTCTTCGCCACTCACCCAATCGATCAGCGATCCGAATATGCCCTGAGTGTCCCCACCCATCACGAGGTTCCACTGGACGGTGGTATCCGACAGGGGACCAGCGCTCGGCAAGCTGACGTCGATGCCCGCGAGGTTTAAAGCGAAACGCACGCATTTGAGTTTGTCCCATGAGCTGGGAAGGACCTTTAACTTCGCGGTCAACGTTCGAACGTCTCCCGCCGTGGTGTTGCTCTTGGTACGCTCGAGCATGTCGCCGTCCATCGTGATTTCGACGTCGACGAGCGAGTAAGTCAGGATGAACTTGAAGACAGTGGCCGCGATATTAGCGACGCCTGCTGCGCCGCCATACTTAGCAAGTTTTCCACCGACTTTATCTTTGAGTATGCCAAAGAGTGAAGTTGAGGCGAGGGCGTTGAAATCCAGTATCAGATCTTCTTTGTCCGTGGTTGCACATGGCGATTGCCAGTTTGCGGGCAAACGTTTCGCGTGCGTGGCGTGATGGTTGAGTTTCGCTGTTTTCTGTTCACCAATTGCGAGGTCTCCAGTAAGACGCGTCAGGATCAGGCTGACCTGGATTGCATCGAGCCGGATCTTTGTTGGATCTGCATTGCCGAGTAAGTCGTGCGGCGGCTCACCGTTTTGGCCTAACTCAATGATAAATCGCGACAGGAACCGCACTGAAGGATTGTTGCTGTTCGCGCCGGCGCGAATACCGTCGATAACCACGTTTGCCAGCGGCACACTCTTGAACTCGGGAATGCCACGCGCAAATGCCTCGCCCAGATGTGAGAGCATGACGCCGTAACTTTCGCCGTAAAGTTTCGCCGTCGCGGCCAACTCCGAACCATCGAGAATCATTCCCTGACCACGCTCGGTGGTTTGCATCACGCTGCCGTCCGCGTCGCGGACCGCGAAGCCTGCGGCCAGGATTGCAGCATAGAGCGCAGCCGTTGACGACTCGTCGCGAGCACTAACCGCCTTTGCTAATGCGGCTGCTTGTTGGTCCACAGTGCCACGCGGCAACCGAACGGGCTCCGGCAATTTGCCTTCGTTAAAGGCTTTCGCCAGGACCAGAGCTTTCGGTGACCGCTTTAACTTGACGACCTGGCGCGAAGAGCTCGGTCTGTCAGTCCCCGCCTGATTTCCGGGTCTCGGCGCCTGACCGGTAAGCGGCAGTTGGACCAGCAGAATGCTGATTATTAGGAGGACCGCTTTCATTGTTTCTTAGTTGCCGTCGCCACGACATCGCTCGCGGCCTTCTCGACCAGTCCGGTCACTACATCCTCACCGTCGCGGCTCGCTTTTGCTTTGGCTGTGTTTGCTGTTCCTTGTCTGGTGCGGTCGATTGATTCGAGCTTGTACTCCAGTGACACTTCATCCTTCGCTTTGATCGAGCTTACGATTGCGGCCGTTGTGTAGACGCTTCCGATCGCTGCGGAACGCGCCGCTCCGGTTGTTGCTGAGCCGCCCCCGGGTATGTGACCGGCAGCGGAGCCGGCAATGTTGCCGATCGCACGCCCAAACATCGATCCTCCACCGCCTTTCTTAACGGTCATTGACGAATAAAGGACGTAGTCACATCCGTTCTGGTTTGCTTCCTCTGTTGCGGCTGCTCCAAGCCGTGCCGAAATGGGGATCACTTCTACGCTCGGTCCCTTCAGGTAACCTGCAAGTTCATTGCGCAGAGCTTCCGCCGCCTGAACCGAATCGCCGGAATTAATCTGCACTTTCGGCAACACCAATCCGATCCGGATTACTCCCGGTTTCTTCGATCCCACGTTGCTCGACAACGTGCTTGTTGAGGAGGAACTAACGGAGTTCGCAGTTGCGGCGCCAGAGTTCGCACTTGAACTACCTGATGGTGGATATGTTGAGGCTGACGAAGCCGCACCCATGCCGTACAACTCCTGCATGTTCTTCGCGAGTGTGTAACCCTCGGGTGCTTCAAACAATGAGGTGCCCAGTGGTTCTCTCGAGAGTTCGAGAACTTCCTGAGTAGAGGACGTGGTCTTTCCATCGGGCTGGTAGATCGTGGTTGTTACGAGCACTGGGAAACCCAATTTCGCCGTCCCAATAGTTTTGGTACGAATTTCATCCTTACAACCGGGTGGTTGTGGCCGCACTGGTACCGGTTGAGGTTTTTGCACCTGCCCCGGACACTCGAAGGCATATTGGAAGTCGATGTACCAGCCATCGGTCTCGATCTTCTGATCTTTGTCGCAAGCTTCCGGGCTCGCGGTCTTCACAATGGAGGTTTTGATATGCCGCGCCGTGAAGCCAAACATCTCTTTGCGTTCGCCAGTGTCGGTGAGCGTTTGCGTGATATTGACAACACCGCCGCGTGGAGGCGCTGAGGCGGCTGCTGCCGGGTTCGTGGTTCCACCACCGCCGTCGCCTTCCATGGCCACCGGAGTACCGGTTCCGTCAGTGGGCGTGACCAGATAAGTTTTTGTCTTTTCGTAGATTGTCAGAGTGCGTTTGAGATCGCATTGAAGTATGGTTGTCATGCCGAAACCGCTGCCGGCCATCTCGGAACGCATCCTCGATCCTTTAATATAGAGAACGGTCTCCATCCCGGGTCCCATTCGTTGCCGGATCTTGACGTCGGTCGCGGCTCGCGGTTTATTCGGAGGGGTTTGGCTGTAAGCAACCAGACCAGCGGTAACGAGGATTAGAACAAGCGATTTCAGGGATGCCGTGATCATAATTCTCTCCTTCATCACCTAACGCAGGATTTCAGGGCGGAATGGCTCAAAATAAAACCGAGCTTGATGAACTGATGCCCGTCGTCTACGACGAGCTACGGCGCCTCGCACAGAAATACCTGAATCGGGAACGCGCCGACCACACGCTGCAAACTACGGCTCTCGTGCATGAGGCGTATCTCAGGCTTGTCGATCAGAAGGCGGTAAACTGGCAGAACCGCGCGCAGTTCTTTGGCATCGCCGCGCAAATGATGAGGAGAATCCTTATCAATCATGCCAGGGAGAGACAGGCGAAGAAACGTCAGGGCTACTCAATCCGCGTTTCGCTCGATGAGGCAGTAAACTTTTTTGAGAAAGCGGAAGTCGATCTGACGGCGCTTGACGAAGCACTAAACGAACTCGCTGCTCTCGATCCACAACAAACTCAGATCGTAGAGTTGCGCTTTTTCGGCGGCCTCACGATCGAAGAAGCTTCTGAAGTGATCGAGATATCGCCAGCCACGACAAAGCGCGAGTGGGATTCTGCCAAACTCTGGCTTCGGCGTCGGCTTGGTAACAGGAGGTAAAGCGACATTACTCCGCAACGCTGGCAACAAGTAAAGGAAGTGCTTTCTCAGGCCCTGGAACTTGACACCGGAGAACGGCGTCCGTTTTT
>DASTVU010000374.1:0-3594 GCA_035758935.1 Pyrinomonadaceae bacterium
AGCGCGGAACGGATCGCACACTCCGATCGCAGCGTCGTGCTCGACGGTGGCGGCGAGAATAGCGAGGACTATCGCACTGCATCGCGAGCCATCGAGTTCCTCGAAAAATACAAGGACAAGCCGTTCTTCCTGGCGGTCGGTTCGGCTAAACCTCACAGTCCGCCTTCAGCTCCGAAAAAGTTTTTCGACCTCTACGACGTTGATAAGATTCCTTTGCCGTCGGATTTCTCAGTGCGTCCCGTAGCGCCGCCAGGTTTTCCGGAGATCTCAATTGCACGAAGAAATACGGATCTGTTCATCGGTCGCGAGGCGACTCCCGAGACCGCGCGAGAAATGATTCGTGCTTACTATGCTTCAGTCAGTTTTATGGATGAGCAAATCGGCCGCGTTCTCGATGCAGTCGATCGGTTGAAGTTGCGCAACAACACAATCATCGTATTCTGGGGCGATCACGGTTATCACCTCGGCGAGAAAGGGAAGTGGTCCAAAGCCTACTCGTTGTTTGAAATCGCGACTCGTGTACCGTTCATCATTGCCACGCCGGAAACAAAGGGCGGTGCATCACCGAGAACGGTGCAATTACTCGACATGTATGCGACGCTCGTCGAGCTTTGTGGCTTGAAGGATCCATACCAGCCCGCAGGAAAGCTCGAAGGCCACAGCCTTGCGACGCTCCTGCGGAATCCCACCGCGAAGTGGAGTTATCCGGGGCTGAGTGTTGTCATGTATCAGCGTAAACTCGGCAAATCAGTCAGTACTGAAAGGTGGCACTACGTCTCGTGGGATGATGGCAAGGCCGGAGAGATGTTGACGGATCATCGGAATGATCCGTATGAACTAAAGAACCTCGCGGCTGATCCCGCATATGCTAAGACAGTCGCCGAAATGCGCGAGTTATTAAAGTTGATCCCTTAAATAGCCACAAAAAGGCACATAAAACACAAATGAATATAAACAAAGCGATTACAAGACGAGACTTCGTGAAAACTGCGGGCTCAGCAACCGTCGCCTCGCTAGTCCTTGGTGACAAAGCGATGGCTGCTGCAAAACGAAGGTATGCGATTGTCGGCACCGGTGAGCGCGCGATCGGGATGTGGGGCAAGCCGTTGTTGAGCGAGTATTCCGATTTGATCGAGTTTGTTGGTCTTTGCGATATCAACCACAAGCGTGTTGAGGTTGCCAAGAAGATGTTGGGTGTGAGCAGCCCGACCTTTACCGACTTCGATCGGATGTGCGATCAAACCAAGCCCGATCTACTCATGGTGACGACGGTCGATGGCTTTCACAGCCAGTACATCACGAGAGCACTCGATCGCGGTATCGATGTAATAACCGAGAAGCCGATGGTCGTCGATGAGAAACAGTGCCAGGCTGTGCTCGATGCCGAGAAGCGCAACCGTCGTAAGATAGTCGTCACTTTTAATTATCGATACGCCCCGAAGCACCAAAAGATAAAGGAGCTGCTTTCGTCCGGAGCAATCGGCCGCGTGCTGTCGGTAGACTTCAGCTGGTATCTCGACGTTTATCACGGAGCTGATTACTTCCGTCGCTGGCATCGTCTCAAGTCGAAGGGCGGCAGTCTGTGGGTCCACAAGGCGACGCATCACTTCGATCTCATCAACTGGTGGCTCGATGCAGATCCGGTCGAAGTTTCCGCACGCGGCGGCCTCGAGGTTTATGGACGCAATGGCAAATTCCGGCATACAAACTGCCGCCCGTGTCCGTACAAGTCTCAATGTCGCTTTCACTACGACATGACGACGAATGCGAATCGCATGGCGCTCTACGCCGGTTGCGAAGACGTCGACAACTACCATCGTGATGGCTGTGTGTTTCGCGAAGACGTCGACATCTACGACACAATGGCGGCGCTCGTGAAGTATTCGAATGGCACGCACATGAGTTATTCGCTCAATGCTTTCATGCCGATCGAAGGGTATCGCCTCGCCTTCAACGGCGAGAAAGGGAGACTCGAAGTGCGCGATTACGAGCGACAACCGTGGCCGGTCGATGAACAGACGGAGATATTTCTCACGACCAGCTTCGGAAAGAGAGAGAAGATTGAGGTACCTAAGATCGCTGGAGGACACTCCGGGGGCGACACGCGAATCAGAGACACGATATTTCGCAAGCCGGATCTTCCGGCACACATGCGCTTGCCTGATTCCCGAGCAGGGGCGTTGTCGTGTTTGACGGGGATCGCGGCGCGCAGAAGCGTGGAGCTAAAGCGACCCGTGCGCATCTCTGATCTGGCATCAGTTCCGCCGCGCAGTGCTACGAGTTAGCAGGAGGCGTCCGATTTGCGAAGAGTCAATTACTTATTTGCGATCTCTACCGTGCTGCTGGCGCTGTTGTTGAGTAACAGCGGCGCTACAGCAGTAAACGTAGTCTCTTATGTAACCGTAAGCGCCGGTAAATGGGATCGCCACAACACCGTTGTCTCTTTTGATTTCAAACCGAGGAGCGGCGCTTTTCATCTGGTTGACGACAAGGGGGCTTCAACTCCGTTGCAGCTTGACGGAAACACGGCCTCGTTTGTGCTGCGTGATCTAAAAGCAGATCAATCGAAAAGATTTCGGCTTGTGCGTGGACCAGGAAAGCCCACGGTTGCGGGTTCCGGCCCTGTGCTGACGCGCGATCGAAATCATCTAGAGATTAAAATCGGCGGGCGGCAAGTGTTTAGCTTTGTTGCCGAGCCTGCGGGTTTGCCGTCGCCGGATATCAAGCCAGTCTTTTTGCGTGGTGGATACATTCATCCCGTTTTTACTCCGAAAGGTAAGATTGTTACCGACGACTATCCGTCGGATCATTACCATCATCACGGGATCTGGTTTGCCTGGACCAAGACCGAGTTTGAAGGTAAGCATCCCGATTTTTGGAACGTCGGCGATAACACGGGAAGAGTCGACTTCGAAAAGGTTGGGAAGACGTGGAGTGGACCAGTGCACGCCGGATTCACCTCGTTCCAGAAATACGTCGCTTTAACTGGCGAGACGCCAAAGACGGCACTCAACGAAGAGTGGGACGTCAGGGTTTATAGCGTTGGTGACTCGTATTTCGTGTTTGACATCGTCGCCACACAGGAGTGTGCGTCAGCGAGCCCATTGATACTCGACGAATATCGTTACGGTGGAATGGGTGTGCGCGGAAATCGAGAATGGAAAGACAAGACGAAGGTCAGTTTCTTAACTTCAGACGGGAAGACTCGTGTTGACGGAAACGCTACGCGCGGTCGTTGGTGTCACATCGGCGGTTCAGTTGATGGCAGCCTGGTGGGCATCGCTGTGCTCGATCATCCGTCCAATTTCAGAGCTCCCGTGCCGTTGCGCATCCACCCCGACGACCCGTACTTCAACTACGCACCGTCGCAGATGGGTCGTTTCGAGATCGAGCCGGGCAAGAAGTTTGTGCTGCGATACCGGTACGTCGTCTCCGATGGCCCGCCCGACGCGAAACTCTTGGACCGCTTGTGGAACGACTTCGCGAACCCTCCGGAGGCCTTTGTCACTGGCATGTAAGATGTAAGTGTAACTAAGCCAGATCGAACGTACTGTAGGGGCGGCCCTCCGTGGCCGCCCGTGGTTTTTAGTAGAT
>DASTVU010000375.1:0-5064 GCA_035758935.1 Pyrinomonadaceae bacterium
TTCGCTAGGTCTACTCACGCGGAAAAAATTCAAAGACATCCTGGACGTGACCACCAACGTCGTGGTCGTTGTGTTTGCCGTTGTGGCGATAGGAGTGCTGGTGAAGAATCACTTCGCGCCGCACCGAGCGAAACCCAGCGCAGCACCTCATGCGCGAGGAATGCAAACAATAATTGCTACTGTCCGGATGTTGTTATCGGCGGGCCGGGCTGCACCGGCTGCTTCGTACCGAATGGCAGCCCCGGATGCGGGTCTTGCAGCGGTGGACCAAACCTTGGTGATTAACGAGCAATATAGGGTAGGACCTGGTGGGAGGTGGCAACTGCAACGCAGCGGAGTTCACCGACCGCCTCTCACCGGAGTAATTTGGTTAAGGTAACTCAAAATTAATGCGAAAGTGGATTAGCTCACTATTACTGTTAACCTGCTTAGCGCCAGCAGCGGACGCACAGCTCAAAGTACGCAACAGCGGTACGGGCGAGATGGTCCAACGCAAGGCGGAACAAGCGCAGCGAAAGGCGCAGGCCGTCGACATTTTGAAAGGAGTCGTCGAGAACGCTGCTGACATACAGGAGACGCGGACGCGCGTAGTTATCTTGACGAGTGCCCTCGATCTACTCTGGAAGCATGACGAGGCTTACACGAGGGCGAGCTTCATCAAATCCGCCGCAACTTTGTCGGATAGATTTGCTTCAGACACAACTCCGAAGCACGAGCGCTCGCAGATCAGGGCGTCAATGGGCGTGCTGCTTACGGCCTTCGCCCGCCACGACTCGCACGCGGCGGCACAACTGCTCGATAAATTTCAAAAACTGCTGGAAGACGTGTTGAAGGGAAACTCACTTTCGCCGGGTGAACGATTGTCTCTCGCTCAGGCGAGCCTGGATTCTGACGCGGCACAGTCGGCCGCGCTCGCGGCAAAGGTTCTTGAGGTCGGAGTACCAGGATCCTTCCCCGCATACTTGAACGAATTGGAGCGACGCGACGCCACCGCTGCCACTTCGCTCTTTCGTGTTGCGCTGTCGATACTGGCGAGTGGGCGAGTCTATACACCTGTACAGGCTACGGTGCTTTCGACTTACATCTTCAGGGAATCGGAAATGTCCGTCCCGGTGGTACGAGGTAGTCGCGAAGGCGTGCCACTTGAGTTTGGCATGTTTGCAAGTCCCCTGTCGCCAATCAGCAGAGAATTGAACCGGCAGCTTGTCGGGGCGTACCTCGCTGCCTCAGGCGCTTACCTTAACGCTGAGGCAGTCGGCCTTGAACAGCGCGTTGACCCCGACCCGATCCACTTGGCCCTCACTTTCTTCCTGGTTAAGAAACTGAGCGGGTACGCGGAGAGGCTAGGTCTGGACGGCGGTCAAGACTGGGTAGCGCTAAACGCAAAATACATCATGATTGCGGAACGCGCGAAGGTAAGTGGCCCGACTCTCAGCGGTCTTGCCACGGTGGCCCAAAGAATAGTGGCAGAAAACAGTGTATTCCGATTCGATGGCGGTGAAGCTGCGTTCACTGCAGCTGAAAAAGCCAAGGACCCGGCCGAGCGCGCGGAGCTGTTTGCGACCGGTATTGCCCAACTAATCGATGACGGTAAGTATGCAGAGGCCGCTCAGAAGATCGCCACTCTTCAGGATGAGAAGTTCCGGGAACAGCTCAACGCTTACCTGGTATTCCGCATGGCCGAAGCCTCGCTCAAAAAGCTCGACTGGTATAGCTTTAACGCTCAAGTAAACCGCGTGTCGGATGCTCGACTGCGCACATACCTGGTTCTCTCAGCAGCACTGGCGGCGAGCGATGCGCGTAAAAACAAGAAGTCTTCCGAGCTCTTGATTACGGCACTGGCGTCGTTTCCGAAAATCGAAGACCCCGCCGCCCGGGCCGCTGCGCTGGTTACGACAGCAGGAATTGTCTACACAGCGACAGACGACGCGTCCTGGGGGGCACAACTGCTTACTGAAGGCGTGAACGCTATCAATCGCGCAAGTGGTTATGATGGCAGTGTGTACGGCGTGACGCTCGAAGCTGCTAAAGCGAAATTGTGGCTTCCACTCCCCAAATCTGATCTCAGCCACTGCTTCGAGCAAGCTGCGAAGCACGACTGGCAAGGCGCGCTCGCTGCCGCGCAGAGTATTGAGTCGAAGGCGCTAAGGTCACAAGCTTACATTGCCGCCTGCCGCAATGTCCTTTGAAGGATTACAACTACTTACCGCTTGCAAGCGAAACGGAATCGAGAATTAGATCGAAATCTGGAGTTGTATCGCGGAGATCCTCGGTATTAATCTGGGTCACGATAAAGACCTTCACATGGTCGTTCTCCACCGAAAAGATCCTGGCTACGTGAGGAACGAGCTGGCCGAGAATTTTGATGCTGAAGCGTTGAACCAGGCCTTTCTGAACGCGACCCCCAACTCGGCCGGTTATTGGCTCCGTCTTTGTATCGGTGATATCCGCCGGCCTGACGGAGCCGATGCTCATGTTCTCAATCTCCTCCAGCCGACCACTGGCGACACCAGCGGCGAAGTTCTCAACTGTTACGTCATCGCCCGGTGGTAAGAAAATAAACATCACTATTGCATGGTTTGGTCCGTCGATTGTGATCGATCGCGAGTCCGGAGTACCTTCAATTGGCGCGTCCTCGGTGACGCGCCATGTCGAATAGTGACTGAAGCTAATTCCGTCCTTCGCGTACTTTTCAACGGTGCGTGGTTTGTTGGAACAGCCACACGCTACCAGCATCAGGATTACCAGCATCGCTCGATACACGGGTTTGAGTATTCTCCCTTCGCCATTCTTAGTCAACAACTTTGCTGCGCTTGTCCAAATCTTAAATTTCTTTTCTGAATCACGCATTTCGATTATTCTTGCAGCGCTCCAACAGCTCGGCAGACGAAACAATTCAAAATGCATCTTTCATCGCGCTCAGGCAGAGCTGCTCTTGTTGTGGCGCACCCAAGCCACGAATTGCGCATACATGGATGGTTGGAACAAACTCGCCCCTACGTTTGTATTCTGACAGACGGCGCCGGCCGCTCCGGCGAACCGCGCCTGTCGAGAACAAGCGAAGTGCTTGATCGCGTCGGCGCAACACGGGGTACGATCTACGGTCGACTCACCGATCTTGAAGTTTACGCTGCGATACTAAACGGTGACTCGGAACTATTCGCGGGATTCGTCGAAGAGTTGTGCGAGGCGTTTGTAGCAGAGGAGATCGAGTATGTGGTTGGCGATGCTGCTGAGGGTTACAGTGTGGCCCACGACATCTGTCGCACGATGATCGGCGCTGCCGTCGAACTCGCAGAATTCAGATATGGCCGCACTATTGCGAACTTCGATTTTCTTGTTGTCGGCCGGCCCGATGAATCTCAGAGTGAAGAAGCCATCACCATTCAACTCGACAACGACGCATTCAGTAGAAAGATTAACGCCGCACTTGCTTACTCTCCGAAACTTGCTCAAGACGTCGAAGCCGCGCTCGGCGGTGCGCCATTTCAGGGCATCCGCCGGTTTTCCGAGCCGCAGCTTGCGGGTGAAGTCGATGTCGAGGTGAGCACGTCTCTACTTGAAGCACTGGAACCACACCCGAAACCCAACACAATATTCGGAGATATAATCGAGGGTGTGCCGTTGGATGCATTTCGTGTTGAATGTCTTCGCCCGGTTAACAACGACTCAGGGGATTGGACCACGAGCGAGCCTGTGTTTTACGAACTCTACGGCGAGAAACTGGTTGCGGCTGGTCGTTATGAAAAAGTAATTCGCTACCGCGAGCACATGCTTCCGCTTGCCCAGGCAATCCGGTCGAAAACCGAAAGAGAAGAATTGTGCGCGCACTACGCGTCTTAATTACCAACCACTTCCTGCGTGGGCGAACTGGTTCCGAGCTTTACGTTTGCGAGTTGGCCACGAGTCTGCTTCGTCGCGGACACACGCCAATTGTTTACAGTCCGCAGCCTGGACCAACAGCACATGAACTTCGGGAAGCGACTGTGCCCGTGGTCGATAATCTCGATGCGATTTCGTCGCCGCCTGATCTAATTCACGGCCAACATCACGTCGAAACGATGGCGGCATTGCTTCGCTTTCCAAACACGCCTGCTGTTTTCTTCTGCCACGGTTGGCTGCCGTGGGAAGAGACGCCGCCGAAGCATCCGCGCATTCTTCATTACGTTGCTGTCGACGACACTTGTCGCGATCGACTTCTGTGGGAGCATGCCGCGCCCGAACAACGTGTCTCAGTCATACTCAACACAGTTGAAACCGAACAGTTTCTGCCTCGCTCGCCGCTTCCGGCCAAGCCGGAGCGGGCGCTCGTCTTCAGCAATGGAGCGAGCGAGTCGACCCATATCGGCGCAGTGCGCGAGGCTTGTCTTCGAACTCAACTAACGCTTGATGTGATCGGAGCGGATTCAGGCAACGTCTGCATGCGACCGCAGGATGTTCTGGGCCAGTACGACATCGTTTTTGCCAAAGCGCGATGCGCGCTCGAAGCGCTGGCAGTCGGTTCGGCTGTGGTCCTTTGCGATGCCGTCGGTGTTGGTCCGATGGTTACCACGCGAGAGATGGACCAGCTTAGACGTTTGAACTTTGGCGTCCGTGCGTTGCGAGGAAGCGTAGATCCGGATGTGTTGGAGAGAGAAATCGCAAGGTACGATCCGCACGATGCGGCCGAAGTGTCGCGACGGATACGCAAAGGCGCCGGACGTGAGAAGTCCATCGATCAGATCGTCGCCTTGTATCACGACGTGGTCCATGAGTTTGAAACGACTACGCGGGATCTTGATGCTGAAGCTCGCGCTGAAGCGACGTATTTACAGCAACTGGCAATGCATCTCGAAGGTCAACGCAACACTCTCTTGAACTCGCAGACATTTCGATTGCGCAAACGGTTGCTCAACATGCCACTTGCTGGCACGCTGTTGCGCTCACTCACCCGCAAGCTCTAACTCCGCTTTGCCTACCTCCCTGCTTGGACACAGTGTGTACCGTCCGCGGTAGCGGATGGGTACGTCGTAGACGCGTTGGGCTCCAACAAGACTGCGCACCCATCCGCTACCGCGGACGGTA
>DASTVU010000376.1:0-9285 GCA_035758935.1 Pyrinomonadaceae bacterium
CTCGTGAAGCAGGTGCTCTTTGAAGGAGATCGCGCCGTCGGTGTCGAAGTGCAAATGCAGGACGGCACGCGTGAAAAGTTTTATGCGAAGGTTGTTGTCGATGCGACTGGCCAGATGGCGATGCTTTCAAACAAGTTCCGCTGGCGCGTGCGCGACCCGAAACTCAAAAAAGCAGTGCTCTACTCTTACTTCAAGGGCGCACATCGCGAACCGGATCTAAACGGCGGCGCGACACTTGTTCTGCGTACAGAAGCGGGCAGCGGGGGCTGGTTCTGGTATATCCCGCTCGAGAACGACATCACGAGTGTTGGCATCGTTGCCAACCCTGATTATCTGCTGAAAGGCCGGGGGCAAGACCTGGCGAAGATTTTTCAAGAAGAGATCGACAAGTGCGAACCCTGCCGGAAACGAGTAGCAGAAGGAACTCGCGTCGATAAGATCTATTCCATTCTCGACTATTCGTATCGCTCGAAACACAACGCCGGTAACGGATTCATCATCATTGGCGATGCTTACGGTTTTCTCGATCCAATCTATTCATCGGGCGTGTTGCTGGCGCTAAAGATGGCTGAACTAGCCGCTGATGCGATTCACGACGCGTTCAACCACGACGACTTTTCCGCCGCTCGTCTTGGTCAATACCAGACAAAACTCGATCGCGGTATCGAATCGATGCGCAAGCTGGTCTACGCGTTTTACAACGACGGCTTCAGCTTCGCTGGATTCCTGCGCAAGTATCCCGACGAGCGCGTTCACATTATCAATCTGTTGATTGGGGACGTATTCAAGGAAGGCGTCGACGCGGTCTATGGCCCAATGTCGGAGTTCGCCGAAATCCCCCCACCACTGTACGAGCAGCTCGACGGCACGATCGCACCACAGACGCCGTCAGCAGAAGAATCAGACCTGCTGCTCTCAGCTCAATATCGCTACTACGACGATCGGCCACAGATGAACACGGAAGGTGCGGATTAATCCGCACCCATCCGTGCAAATCCGTGGCTAAAACAATAGCTTCAATCCAAACTGAAGATGACGTGGGTCGCGTGCTGAAGAGATGCGTCCGAACGTCGGGGAGCCGAGGAAGTTGTCCGGCAGGTTGAAGTTTGGATGATTGAAGAGATTGAAGGCTTCCGCTCTGAATTGCAGGTTTACCCGTTCCGTGAGCGTCGTATTCTTCACCAGCGCCACGTTGAAGTTCTGAAATCCCGGTCCATCTAGAATATTCCTACCCGCATTTCCAAACGTTCCGGGAGCCGGAAAGACGAAAGCATCTGTGTTGAACCACTCGTCAGTGGTGGGATTCGAAAGCTCCGGATTAGCGATCAGGTTGGGCCGATCGTTGTTGCCAAATCCAAGGATCGAACGTCCGGTGCCGCTGTTGTCGATTTCAGAAAGCAGCGCCACGGTGAATGGCCTTCCTGATTGCAGTGTCAGAATTCCAAAGGTTTCCCAGCCGTTTACGAGTTTGGCGGCAAGATCACCGCCAGTCCTGCGGAAGGGAAGCGCGTAGGAGTAACTGACCGAAAGTCGATGAGCGACGTCGAAGTTCGAACGTCCACGCTCGGCAGCGACGTTGTAACTATTCTGCGGAAAGTTTGGATCGCCGGTGCTGCTGAAAAAGTTTGAAGCGTCGTCAATCGACTTGGACCACGTGTACGACGCGAGTGCCGACAAACCACGTGACATGCGTCGCTGAAAGCGTGCCTGCAACGCGTGATAGTTTGAATTGGCTCGCGACTCGAGTAGGTCAATGTCATCAAACTGTGGATTAGGTCGTGGTACAAACGGGAGCCCCGGTGGCAACACACTCGGTTGCGGCTGGTTGATGTCGCGAGCCGTCAGCAATTTGGTTCCCTTCGACCCGACGTAAGCAACTTCCAGCACGTTTCTCTCTCCGAGCTGCTGTTCGATGTTGAGGTTCCAATGCTGCATGTAACCCGTGCGCAGATCGCGCTGAATCGCGAGCGCGGAGTCAGGCAGGGCGAACGGGAAGAACGATGGAAACGGATTGTTCACCGTAAGCGGCAAACCCGGTAACGGGAAGAAGACGTTGTTATCGAAGAACGGCGAGTTGAAGTAGAGGGCTTCCGCCGGCGCGAGTGGCGATTGATCGTAATAAACGCCGTAACCGCCCCGAAGCACCGTCTTTTCGCGAACAGACCAGGCGAAGCCGACGCGCGGCGCGAAGTTGTTCTTGTCGGCTTCGAAGCCACTGCGTGGCATGCCATTAGTTCCAACCCTGACAAGACTGCCGGTTGCGACGTCGTAAACATTCGCACGATCTTCAGCGTCCACCGGCGGCGAATTGTATTCGTAACGCAAGCCGCCGGTGAGCGTCAGTCGCGGCGTGATGCGATAACTGTCGTTAATGAAAAAGTTGTAACTGTGGGTGCGGATCTGTTGTGGATTATCAACGCGTGCAACGCTGGTCACGAGTGGAAATCCGAGCAGCAGGTCGCCTAACGCATTGAAGGTAATCTGTCCGAATGGTGAAAACTGAAGCCGCCCGCGCGATTCAACGTCACGAAAAGCGTTCTGTTGGGTGAAACGTACGTCGGCGCCGAACTTCACGAGGTGATTGCCGTGAACATAACTGGAGTTGTTGATGAACTGGTAAACATTCGTCACGCTCTTTTGCGGATTATTTCCTTCGTCACCTAAAGGAGAGAATCCGGTGATGGTGATGAAACTCAGCCCCAGATCGCGCTCACGCGGTGAAATCGTGGGCAAGCCAACCTCAGAATTCAGCACGCTCGCTTCCTGTGTAACAGAAGATGCAACTCTGCTAAACGCCACGCGACTTTCATTAACGAGATTGGGCGTCAAGAGTAACGTCAGTGCCCCCATTCCGTTTTGACTGCGACGTTTCACAGTGTCGCCAAAGCCCGGCACGAGCGAAAAGGATGGACCAGTGAACGGCTCAAAAAGATCGCGGTCGCCGAAGCTGTATCGGAACGCAAGTTGAGCCCGATCGTTGAGATGATGATCCATGCGAACATCGAAACTGTCGTTGTCATCGCGCAGAATTGGCGACGAGACGAAGTTTGACAAGCGGTCGTTGCGATTTGGAAGTGGGTAGAGCCCGGCGATGGTGCGCCCAACCGGATTGATAAAGAAATCGGGGATGGTGGCGTTGTCAAAAGGCATTCCGGTAAACGGATTTATCGGCGCGCCAAACCGGAGCTCCGAGAAATTACCCGCGCGCTCGAGGGCGGTGGGTACGTTGGTAACGCGCGTGATGCCTTCACGCGAACGCGTGCCTTCATAGTCAGCAAAGAAGAAAGTGCGATCCCGTTTGATTGGACCACCCAGGGATCCCCCAAATTGGTTGCGAATGTACTTTGGTTTCGGTTCTGAACCCAGTGCGAAGGCGTTGCGAGCGTCGAGCGCCGCATTGCGATGGAACTCAAACGCCGACCCGTGAAAATCATTTGATCCGGAATTAAGGATGACATTGACCTGCGCGCCAGGATTCCGCCCGAACGACGCGTCGTAAGTGCTGGTCAACATCTCAAACTCACGGATCGCATCGACCGATGGCCGCACGCCGAATGTATTCAGTTTGGGATCGATGTTGTAGACACCGTCGAGCAGAAAGTTATTTGCATCTTCGCGAGCGCCGTTGACGCTGAACGCGAAGTCACCGCGAGCTGAACCGGCCGATCCCTGTGCCGGCGGCACCGCGCCCGGCACGAGCAAACTCAGTTCGTAAAAATTTCGTCCATCAAGCGGCAAACCAGTTACCTGACGATTCTCGATTACGTTGCCGAGCGACGCATTCTCCTTTTTCAGGAGGGCTTCGAACGGAGCGTCGATTTCATACGGATGTAACGTGCCAACGTTGAGGGAAATATCATGGCGTCGCTGGTCGTTAACAAGTAGCACCAGCTCTTGAACTCGCTTCGCAAAAGCACTTGCTTCGACTTCGATCTGGTATCTGCCCGGCGGTAACGCGGAGATCGCATACTCGCCTTCCTCACCGGTAGTAGCAGTTCGCGTCTCATCGGTGTCCATGTTTCGCAATCGAATCGTGGCGCCAGGGATTGCCGCGCCATTCGGATCGGAAACCGTTCCACGTACCGACGCGCGATGAGTTTGGGCCGGAACGATTGCCGGCAACAAAAGGGGAAGAACAAATAGGAAGAGAATTCTAAAGTTCGACTTCAAGGTTTAAGGCTCCCCATTCGAGATTTTGGATGGATTACAACGACCCGTATGTTCGGCAGACCTTAACAAATGAGTTGCTGCTCTGTCTAAGGCTCAGATGTTAGAATGCGCCAGAGAATTACGGCAAAAGCCTTGTTGGAGTTTCAGTTATGTTCACGCCAAGGCGCAAAGACGCGTAGTAAGTGTTCTTTGCTGCCTTGCGGCTTTTCGTGAGACCACTCTGCTCTGGTTTACACTTCGCTATCGTTCGGAGGTCCTAATGCTCTGGATCCTTTTTGCTCTAGGCGCCGCGCTTTCATGGGGGCTTTATGGTCCTGCTCTGCATCGCGGCCAGGTGGAGCTCGGCAATCCTATGCGCGCCCTGCTGTGTGTGGGTGTCGCTTACTTTTTGATTGGCGTCCTCGTGCCGGTTATCAGTTTGTCTGCGCAGGGCCAGCTTAACGGTTTCAGTATGAAAGGCTCTGTCGGCGCGACCGTCGCCGGCGCGCTCGGTGCAGCCGGAGCCGTTTGTATCATCTTTGCTTTCAGGTCGGGTGGATTACCGACATACGTAATGCCGCTCGTTTTTGCAGGAGCCCCACTCGTAAATGTTTTGTATTCGATGTGGTTGCACCCACCAAAGACTTCGCCGAATCCGTTGCTCTATCTTGGATTTGTTTTGGCTGCTGCAGGCGGCGGTTTAGTGCTTTACTTCAAACCGCAGTCGTAGTCCACAGATTACACAGATTAAAGAATTATCTGTGTAATCTGTGGATGAATCTTCGTGTCTCCCCACTTAACGAGATTATCAACACGAAGGAGATCAGAATGAAGAACACACGGGTTTTATTGCCGGCGATCCTGCTGTTGGCGTTAGCGCACCAGGCGTTGGCCCAGTCTGCCGCCAACTGGCCGCAATGGCGTGGACCAAATCGCGACGGCATCTCAAAGGAAACGGGATTACTCAAGCAGTGGCCGGCAGAAGGTCCGCCACTTGTCTGGAAGGCTTCGGGCGCCGGTGGTGGCTACTCGTCGTTCTCTGTTGCTAACGGCAAGTTGTACACGATGGGGCTGCGCGGCGATCGCGAGTTTGTCGTAGCGTTTGATGTCGCCACCGGAAAAGAGGCGTGGTCGACAGCACACGGTGGCGCCTTTCGCAACGACCGTGGTGATGGACCAAGAGGCACGCCGACCGTAGACGGCGATCGAGTTTATGCGCTCGGCGGCGATGGGGATCTCAGCGCACTTGATGCACGCAGCGGAAAGATCATCTGGTCCAAGAACGTGCTGAAACAGTTTGGCGGATCAAACATCACGTGGGGCATCAGTGAGTCGCCTCTCGTACTCGGAAACAAAGTGCTGGTGAATGCCGGTGGACCGGGTGCTTCGATTGTCGCGCTCAACAAGTCTGATGGAGCACTGATTTGGAAGAGTCAGAGCGATAAGGCAGGTTATTCGTCTGCTATTCCGTTGGAGCTCAACGGCACAACGCAGGTGGTGTTCTTCACGGGTCAACGAGCGGTGGGACTCGATGCGAAGGATGGTCGTTTGTTGTGGGAGTATGGAAAGCCGTCAAACAGAGTTGCGAATGTAGCGACGCCGATAGCGCGTGCGAATCGTGTGTTTATTTCGTCTGACTATGGAACTGGCGGCGGTGTTGTCGAGATCGGCGCCGACCATAGCGCCAAGGAAATTTGGTTTACACAGGACATGCGTAATCACCACAGTAGCTCCGTGTTGATTGGCGACTATCTCTACGGGTTTTCGAGTGCTATTTTGACGGCCATACGTTTTGATACCGGCGAGATTGCGTGGCGCGATCGAAGCGTGGGTAAGGGATCGCTGGTTTTTGCCGATGGCAATCTCTACTGCTTCAGTGAGAATGGCATCGTAGGACTCGTGGAAGCTACACCGACAGGATACAAAGAGAAGGGACGCTTCCGGATCGCGCAGGGCAATTTGCCGACGTGGACGCATCCGGTTGTTGTAGGTGGGCGGTTGTATATACGCGATCAGGATACGATCTACGCGTATGACGTCAAACAGAAGTAGCCACGGATAACACGGATTTTTAAAGAGATCAGCGCAGATCTGTTTTTAAAGATCCGTGTTTATCTGTGGCCCGAGCTAAGCCTGAGAGTGAACGGGCGCGGTTTGGTTGTCGCAGCAACGCGATTTTAAATTGCTCGGATGCCTCGGCGAATTTTCCCGCGCGCAATAATATCTCACCAAAAAGCTCGTGTGAGGGCTTGATAAGGCTGGGTGGACCATAAGGCGCATTGGTTGCCTCTTCCAATGACGTGGCCCTCTTCATCAACTCAATCGCCTTTTCATGCTCTTTCTTCATCGAAGCACTCAAGGCAGCGATCTCAAGCTCAAAAATCTCAGAATTTGCAGGACGACCAGAGCGAACCGCTTGCAGTGCGGTGATGATCTGACTGACGTCAGAGCCGTTAACTGCGGCCGCAAGTCCGCGAACAAACAGCGGCAAAGTGACACTGGCAGATGAAGTGCGCAATGTTGCGCCACCTGAAGCTGGTGCAGCGCCGGCGCCATGACTGCCGTGACTACCAGTCATCGACGCTGTTTCAGAAGTCGCAGGAGTCTTGCTCTCGGGAAAGAGTTCGGTGGCCAGATTCCATCTCTCAGTTTCGACCACGAACGCCGCGGCCATGTTGGCATAGTTGTTTTCGTAATAGCCGGGTCGCAGCTTGTTGTCGTAAGTCGATTCCGACATCACTTTCTTCATCAAATTAAGCAACTTCTCGGCGTCGTTGTAACGGCCCTGTTGTAGATAGGCGTAAAGCAGCCAGTGCAGACTGTGATAATCACGAACGCTGAGCGGCAGGTTCTTCCGCTTCATCCACGCGTCTGACGATTCCCAGGCTGCTTCATTCGACGCGGCGGCTTCGGGCCACATCCCGAGTTGCAGAAAAATATGCGACGGCATGTGACGCGCGTGATGCGCCTCGGGAGCGATGCTCGCGTAACGACGTGCAGCAGGTAGAGCAAGAATAGCGTGGTCCGGATCGTCAAAAGCGTGAATGATGTAATGCGCTGCGCCCGGATGATTTGGATTCTTCTGATAAACCTCTAAGGCAATCGCTCCCGCCTTGGCTTGCAGGCGATAACCCTTCTCACTGCCGCCCAGTCCGAGCAGAGAGAGTGAATAAAATGCAGCGGCATCGAGATCGTCAGGATAGGCGCGATAGACCTTCTCCATCGCTGCCGAGTAGGCTGCGTCACGCGCGCGCTTGTCACCTTCACCGTATAGCAAACGGACCGCGTTGAGATACGCTCGTTCTCGCTCAGTCAGCTTTGGAGTTTCTTTGAATTTGGCGACCACAGCGCGAGCGGCGGTCAGATCCTGTTCAGACCAGAGCGGATGATTGTATGTCATCGCTTCGCCCCAGTAGCCCATTGCGAAATCAGGCTCGACCTTCGTCGACTCACGAAACGCCTCGAGCGCCTCCTCGTACCAGAAAGAATGCAAAGCCGCGAGTCCGCGTAAAAAATGCGCCTGCGCCTTTTCCGATCCCGAGGTGGGAAACTCAACCCGCCCAAGTTGCGCCTCCTGCGCGCTTATGTTCAAAACGAATGCGGCAAGGACGACAACGATAATTAGCGAACGTTTCATAATCGGTTTTCCAATCCGTGTAATCTGTGGCTTACTTTTTCCCGATAGCGTAAAGATGCTGCCCGGTGCGAATGTAGATTCTGCCATCAGAGATCGCCGGGGAGCTCAGTACGTAATCGTTCAATGGATTCTCAGCCAACACTTCAAACTTTGGACCAGCAGCGACGACAGTCGTCAACCCATCTTCATTCGTGATGTAGATCTTTCCATCCGCAAGCACCGGAGAACCGCTGTAGGTGCCAGGCTTGATGCGTTGTTGGGAATAGAGTTCGGCGCCCGTCTTGGCATCGAGACACCACATGATCCCGCGATCGTTAATCATGTAAAAATATTTTCCATCGGTAACCGGAGTTGGCACGTCCGGTCCGTTTACGGTGGACCACAGCACGTGTGAGTTCGTGATGTCGCCGCGGCCGCCAGCTTTGAGCGCGAGCAAAGGCTTTATGCGTGTTGGTGCGTAGATGATGTTGTCAAAAACGATCGGCGAAGCGACGATGCGATAAAACGGATTGTTGTCCGGATTGAGACCGTTAGCGCGCCAGAGTTCTTTGCCGTTTGCCGGATCATGTCCGGTGACGCAATCTCCGCCAGTGATCACGATTTCTGTATTCTTGCCGTAACGAAGCAACGCGGGCGTGGTATAGGAATCCGGAGACTCACGAATCGCGTTCGTCGGACGATCGACTTTCCACAACGTTTTACCGTTCTTCTTGTCGATACGCATCAAGTATGAAGGCTCGTCGGTCTTCATGCCGTGGAGCACCTGGACGTAGAGCGAGTCTTCAAACAATAGTGGAGACGAGGCGTAGCCCCAGTTTAAGCCAAATGTCCCGTAGTCTTTCTGAATGTCTCTGGACCAGACTTCCTTGCCGTTGAAGTCGAAACCCTTGAGGATGCCTGTGCCGGTCATCACATAGACGTTGCGTCCATCGGTGACGGGCGACGGCGACGACATGTTGTGCTTGCGCATTTTCACGTTGCCGGCGCCGAGCGGCTGCTTCCAAAGAACTTCGCCATTCGTCTTACTAAGACACCAGAAAAACAGATTGTCGCCATCGGCAACACTGAGAAAGATCCGATCGCGCCAGATAATCGGCGTGGAACCACTCACCCCCGGCATCGCCACCTTCCAGGCAACATTTTCTTCGGTGGTCCACTTAACGGGCAGATTCTTTTCAGCGCTCACACCGTTAAGCGCCGGTCCACGCCACTGTGGCCAGTTTTCAGCATGAACCACAACAAACGAGAACAGGAAAACAGCCACCACTCCGAGAGTCCGTTTCTGCATCAGATCCTCCTATAGCCACGAAGAGGTTTTAGCCACAAAATGCACAAAAAGCACATAAAGCACAAAAGAAATCTAAAAACCTATTATGTGCTCTTTGTGCATTTTGTGCATTTTGTGGCCCTAACTTAGATCGAGTGCCATGATCGTGTGACGATCACGCAAGTAAAGCTTTGTTCCCACAAGTGTCGGGACGGTCCAGGCGAGGTTCTTC
>DASTVU010000377.1:0-9652 GCA_035758935.1 Pyrinomonadaceae bacterium
CTTCATCGATGACGCACGTGTCCCACTTCGCGTTCTCGAAACGCATGCGAAACTGTCGGGTGCCGGCGGACTTCAGACGATGCGCCTCGAGTGCGACCTTGTGGGCGTCATTCCGTCGAGCAGCTTTGAAGTCGTGCACCGCTTGCGATTCGAAGATCAGAACTTTTCAGATCGCATTGGTTGGCGCGAGGCGATTGTTTCGCCGCTGGCCGGCGCCAACGTCTTTAATAGCTCTGCGTATGGCAACAGCATCACCGATGAGCTGAAGGCGTATCCCAATGATATGTTCGCGGCGCCTCTCGATGAACGAGCGGTGGACCTTTCGTTTACGCGCGGCGCGATTCCGGCCGGCGCGCAACCTCTCCTGGCCCGCAACGGTCGTCCCGCTGCTCCGACGCGCGATCGCCTCGCAGAGTTGATAGCCGTCCCGCAGCTTACCCTCGGTGTAGCGTTGTTTGGTCTTCTGATCGCAGTGCTCCTTGGAGGAATGCACGCGTTGTCTCCGGGGCACGGTAAGACTGTGGTTGGCGCGTATTTGGTAGGTTCGCGAGGCAGCGCTCGTCATGCGCTTTTTCTTGGTTTGACGGTGACGATTACGCACACTGCAGGAGTATTTGCTTTGGGAGTCGTGACGCTGCTCGCTTCCCAATACGTCGTGCCAGAGCAACTGTTTCCGGTGCTGAGTTTCCTGTCCGGAGCGATCGTGGTAACGATTGGGGCGAGTCTACTGATTCGCAGAGCGCGCGCTGCAATTGGTTGGCATTCCCACGATCATGCTCATACCGGTCACAGTCACGACGAGCACGATCATACCAGCGACCCGCGCGTGCCACATTCACACGGAGGTCGATCCCACTCCCATCTGCCACCCGGAGCTGATGGTTCGCCGGTGACCTGGCGCAGTCTGTTGGCGCTGGGTATCTCTGGAGGAATCTTGCCTTGTCCTTCGGCCCTGGTGGTCCTGTTGGCCGCAATCTCACTCCATCGGGTGGGCTACGGTCTACTCCTGGTACTTGCCTTTAGCGCCGGACTCGCCGGCGTGCTTACCATCGTCGGCTTGGCGTTCGTTTATGCAGGCCGTCTACTGAAATCAACGGGTGGACTGGGCCGGCTGGCGCGAGTGCTGCCCGTACTTAGCGCCCTCGTGATCACTTGTGCCGGTATAGCAATCTGTTATCAAGCGCTGGGCCAGGCCGGACTGAAGGTTAGTTCGCTGACTGTTCCGCTGGCCAATGTCGTCGCGAACGGCGAACCGTCGTTTATATCAGTGAGCGCGTTGGGAGTGCTCGGCCTCGGACTGCTTTATGGACTCAAGCACGCCACCGAGGTTGATCACATCGTCGCTGTTTCGGCGGTCGTAAGTGAGCAGCGAAAACTCACGCGCGCGGCAATCGTGGGCGGCTTGTGGGGAGCGGGACATACTGCTTCGCTGGTAATCGTTGGCGCCTTTGTCCTCGCTTTGAGAATCGCTATTCCGTCGTTGGTAGCAAGCTGGCTGGAATTCGGCGTCGCCTTGATGATCATTGGGCTCGGTGTGGTGGCCCTCAGGCGCGCTTTCCGCAGTCGCGCAGACGTTCATATTCACAAACATGATCATGGAGATCAGTGTCACGCACACATACATTTTCACGAGGCTGACTACCCTGCTGATAACACTGAGCCGCACTCACACGCTGTTGCGCGCATCGGACTCAAGCCCATACTGGTGGGGGCGATGCACGGGCTGGCCGGCTCTGGCGCGTTGACCTTGCTAGTGTTTACACAGATCCACTCTTCAGCGTTGGGACTCCTTTATCTTGGCGTCTTCGGAGCGGGTTCGATCATTGGCATGCTGTTGATGTCGGGTTTGGTTGGACTGCCGTTTGTCCTCAGCTCACGAAAGCTCAGTGGAATTCACTACCGCGTGCAGATGATCGCCGGTGCCATAAGCATCGCGTTTGGAATCTGGTATGCCTACGAGACCGGAATCGCAAGCGGTCTTATGAAATCTCTCGCCACTGTCTGAGGAGCACGGAGTCTATCGTGAACCGCCTGGGCTCTCTGTTCGCTCTCATCTTCATGTGCAGTTAGTGTTTTGTCGTGGCCTGTAAGCACAAATATCAAGAACAAAGTACAAAGCACTAAGTATCTAATGTCACTGGTCCATGACTGCCCTGTGACACGATCAAAAGCAGCGCGCCGTTCATTGAGAAGGGTGTTTCGTCGATGGTGCCTGCCATCGAGCACCGATAATCTCCAGGACCGAACTCCTCGCCACCAACATGAAAGTCACCTTTGATTACGAGGCACTCCTCGAGTCCCACATGGCGATGACTGGGCAGTTTAATACCAGGCAACATTTTTATCAGTGTGGTCACCGTACCACGGCGTTCGTCGGTAAAGAGATGTTTTTCAAACAGGCCCGGCGCAGTCTCCTTCCAATGGCCCTCGTTTGCTCGCAAGCTATACTTCTTTATGGCCTCGTGTAGAGGTGGTGAAACGGCTTGGGTTTCCTCTGCCAATCTGGAGATCAATTTTGCGCGCACACCTGCCGGTGGCGTGGCTGGCAGGACGGCAAAACCAAGTGCCTCAACTACTGACTCAAATGGCTGCAACTGAGCGGCGCATACCTCACAGCCTTCCGCAAGATGATGTTCAACGACGCGAGCTTCCTGCTGGCTCAACGCACCGAGCGCGTAAAGTGCCAACTGCGCTCTTAACTCATCGTCAGCAACGGAATGTTTCATTTTATGAACTCCTGTGGCTGAAGTATGTCGCGCAATTTCATCATGGCCAAGCGGATCCGCGTTTTAACGGTTCCGAGCGGTTGTTCGAGCTGTAGCGCAATCTCGCTATGGCTAAGACCACCGTAATACGCCAGCTCTATTACCTCTCTCTGTTCAGCGGGAAGTGTTTCGAGGGCGTCGCGCACTCTTAGTTGCACCTCGGCAATCGCTGCGGTTTCTTCCACGTCGATTTCCGATCTGGCGTTTTCCTCCAATCCCTCAAATGACTCTCGAAGCAGGGACTCCTGCTGGCCTGAGCGCAATCGGTCAATCGCCCGGCTGCGCGCGATTGTCATCATCCAGGCCATCGGCGAACCACGCACTTCGTCATAGGAGCCCGCTTGCCGCCACACCTGCATGTAAACATCGAGCAAAACTTCTTCGGCAAGGGTGTGCTCGTTGAGGATCCGTAACAACAAACCATAAAGGACCCTGCTTGACTTTTCGTAGAGGGAAGTCATCGCGAGTTGGTCACCGCCAGCTACTCGCATGACGAGGAGGTTCAAATCGGGCTGGGAACGGGATGCAATTGAACCCTCGGGGCTCACGGACTTTCCCCTATCGGTGACTACGTTAAAATTTGGTTGCCTGGATTCTTTACAGAAGCACTTTTCTGTAATTGGCGCCTTAGCTAAATGCTTGGCACAATCTACTACTTTTCCGCGCCAAAACGAAGGAGCAGTGGTCAAGCCGATTGGACCAGGTGACGAATCGGTGACAAAGGAAAAAGGCTGGTGTCCGATATTTCTGGCACGGTCCCTGCTCTCCGAAGAACAGCAACACGACGCTCGCGCCGCAATTCGCGCACTTCCGCTCCAGCATCGGTAACGATGAATCCGGAGGCGAACCGATGGTCCACTAAATCGCTCCTTGGGAAGGTATGGAAAGTGCAACAGTCCTCCAGGACGTTGCACTTTTCTGTGTTGCAACATGGCTTTTGGGCGCGCAAGCAAGGGTCCACCATGCACCAGGGGAGCTTCATTAATTCTCTGTGCCTTTTGTGCCTCTTTGTGCGTTTCCCGCGCAAACCGTTCTTAAGTTGGTTCTTACAGCTAAGTTCTTCGCTCATTGATCAATCGAGTTTGGCTTTCGAAGCCTGAAAAATGGTAATTTGGCACCAGCGCATGAGACCTGACCCGTGTTGAATATCCCCCTTCACCGACTGCGTAAAATTACGCATCTCCGGACCAGTCCCGCACTGGCAATTGCTTTACTTTTGGTGTTAGCGCTGGCCTGTGTTTTTGTAAATCACTTGCCCAGCGCGCGGGCCCAAAATCAGACGAGTTTTGTCCCGAGGCACGCCCGCGAGAAAAGTGTGGAATTTGTGCCCGGCGAACTGCTGGTCCGATTTCGATCCGGCACAACCAACGCACGCACCAAGACCCGCGCCTCGTTCAACCTCGCTGCCACTCCGGGCCGAACGCTGCACGTTGAAGTTAATCGCTTCGGCGGTTCTGATCTGGTCGACGGACTGATGCTCGCTCGTGTCGCGCCCGAAGACACGCTGGTCGCAGTCAAAGCGTTGCGCGTCCGTTCCGATGTCGTTTACGCCGAGCCAAACTACATCCGCCATCTCGACGCGGTTCCGGACGATCCGCGTTACAACGATCTCTACGCACTTCACGATAGCTCCGCAGGGGGACCGGCTATCAGTGCCGAGTCCGCCTGGAACACGACCACCGGCAGCTCTAGCGTCGTCGTGGGCGTGATCGATTCCGGCATCGATATCGAACATAAAGATCTCAAAGACAACATCTTTGTGAATCCTGGTGAAATTCCGGGAAACAATATCGACGATGACAATAACGGCTTCATCGACGACGTAAACGGCTGGGACTTCATCAACCACGATCGCACAGTCTTCGACAACGTTAACGACGACTTTCACGGTACGCACGTCGCCGGCACCATCGGAGCGCGCGGCAACAACTCGACCGGCGTCGTCGGCGTTAACTGGAACGTTCAGCTCCTGCCAATGAAGGCGGTTGGTCCACTGGGAACGACTGACTCGATCCTGATGGAAGCCTACAACTACGCCAGGATGATGAAGCAGCGCGGCGTTAATCTGCGCGTGCTGAACAACAGCTACGGCGGCCAGCGCTTCTCACAGTCGTTAGGAGATGCGATCAAACAGCTCAGCGACGCTGGCATACTCTTCGTGGCCGCAGCCGGCAACGACAGTGTCGATAATGATTTCGTGCAGCATTACCCGGCCGGATACGATTTGCCAAACCTCATCTCGGTCGCAGCGTCGACGAAGTTTGGTTCATTCGCGTCGTTGTTCTCCAACAAAGGCAAGCAGACAGTTCATCTCGCAGCCCCGGGCGACGAAGTTCTCAGCACCACGCCGCGCGGTTATACCGGTGACGGATTGGTAGCCGCTTACACCGAATCGGACGGCTCTACGTATTCAAATTTCAGCGGCACTTCGATGGCATCACCTCACGTCGCCGGCGCGGCCGCGCTTGCCTGCGCGGCGAACCCAAACATCTCGATGGACAAGCTGCGAACCGTGTTGCTCTCGAGCGTCGACCAAAATGGAAATTTCGCCAGTCAGGTGATGACGGCCGGCCGTCTCAACGCCAACCGAGCGCTCCAATATGCACAGGAGAATGACACTACCGCGCCCGCAGTAGCCGCGAACTTTCGCATCAACACGCAGAATGGAAGAAATATTGACGTCCGCTGGACCGAATCTGGCGACGATGGCACAACTCAGCGCGCGTCGTTCACCGAGCTTCGTTTCATCGACTCAGGAACCGCTAAGCAGTTTCGACTGAACACATCCGTGGCGGGCGATCCCGGAACGGAGCGAGGTGTTTTCACTTCCGTCCCCGTTAAGCATACGTCCGGTCAGTTGGTCCTGCGCACTATCGATAACGTTGGCAACACCAGCACCGCCACCATCAACGTCACCGTCGCCGCGGACGTCGCGGATCCCTATACCCTGAGTTTGAGTGCGCCGTCTAATTTAACCGCCCCGAACTCAGGCACTCCAGTTGGTCCAAAAGGTGACAATCAAACCGCCGTAAACTTCGTCACCCTGCCGTTCCCGTTTCCGTACTTCGGATTTACTACGACGACCGTGGTCCCTTCTTCAAACGGCGCCTTGTACATTCCGTTTGGGAACAACACCACGCTGCCCAACCCCTCCATCGGGTCGGAAGATCTCGCGGTCGCGACCGCCACGAACCTCGACAATCTTTCGATGGTTGCCGGCATGTGGGCCAATCTGCGGACGGACCGGAATGCGACCGATAACGTCTACATGGTCCAGCCCGATCCGGATCGTGTCATCTTTCGCTGGCAGGCTGTGACTTTCGGCAGCGAAACGCCCGTGAACTTCGAGATCGAGCTCCGCCGCGACGGAACGATCCAGACGCGCTATGGCGCCGGTAATGCGAATCTCTCGCCCGTTATCGTCGGCATCTCGAGTGGCGACCCGGAGTCTTACCTGGTTAACACGCACTCATCGGAAACCGGAGCGCTCAGTCTGACGAATGCGCAGACTGTTACATTTGCGCTTCGTAATCCGCCACCACCACCGACTACAGATCTCCAGGTGAAGATCACTGCTAACGCAAATCCGGTGATATCAGGCAAGAATCTCACTTACAACGTAAGCGTGGCGAACCTTGGAAACAGCCTCGCGTTGAATCTCGTGATGACGGATGTGTTACCTTCGGGAGCAAACTTCGTTTCGTGTACGAGCAACTTTATCGGCGCAACCTGCACTGGTCCCGCAGTCGGAACCAGTGGCACCGTTACTGGGAAAATCGACTCACTACAGACAGTCGAAGCGACCGGGTCAATCGTCTTCAGCATAGTTGTGAATATAACGGCGGCGCCTGGATCACAGTTGGTGAATACTGCGTCGGCGTCGAGTTTCCGTCCCGATCCAAATCCGGCTAACAACACTGCTAGCGTCACCAGCTTCATCGTCGCTGAATCCTTTTTCAGCAATGGACGCGCCATCGCTGCCGGTCGTTCTCATACCACGAGTGTGCGCACTGACGGCACGGTTTGGGTTTGGGGAACAGGCCAGGATGGCCAACTCGCCGACGGCAACACTGGAATCGGTGTGCAAGCGTTAACGCCCGTACAGGTTGGCGGTCTTGAGAATGTCAGCGCAATCGCCGACGGCAACGGGTTCGTCTACGCGGTGAAAGCTGACGGCACTCTTTGGGGCTGGGGCTATAACGCGCTTAGCCAACTCGGCGATGGCACGACGACCAGTCGCCCTTTTCCGGTTCAGGTATCAGGTCTGACGAATGTTAAGGCTGCCGACTGCGGCGATTTTTATGGCGCTGCCGTCAAGAATGACGGCACGGTTTGGCACTGGGGCGCCTCGAAGAGTCTCGTCTCAAATCTCTTTGGCACTAACCCGACGCCGGTTCAATTGCAGGGGATCACAGATGTATCCGCGATCGCCGCCGGCGGCAATCACCTCATGATGCTTAAAGCGGACAAGACCGTCTGGGGTCTCGGCGCCAACGATCGTGGCCAACTCGGTGATGGCTCTACCACGAATCGACAGTCGCCGGTGCAGGTCGCCGGCCTCACTAACGTCATTCGCATTGCCGCGGGCAGTGACTTTAGCGTAGCCCTCAAGAACGACGGCACTGTCTGGGCCTGGGGGAACAACTTCAACGGCGCTATTGGACCAGGAGGCGGCAGCAACGACTTCTCGCCCCATCCGAATCCGATCAAAGTCACCGGATTCTCCACCGAGATTATCGAGATCTCAGCAGGGAATGAGTTTGTCCTCGCACTTGCGAATAACAGCACCGTCTGGTCGTGGGGCAACAACGGCTTCGGACAACTCGGACAAGGCTCCGACTTTGGCGCCAATCCGACTCCGCAACCGATTCCAAACCTCAGCAGCATCGTCGCAGTTGCCGGTGGTTACCAGCATAGTGTGGCTCTGAAGAGCGATGGATCAGTTTGGACCTGGGGGAGAAACTTCGAAGGTGAGCTTGGTGACGGTTCTTTGACGAAACGCACTTCGCCAGTGCGCGTCAGCGGGCTCGAAGCTGTGAATTCACCATCTTTCAATCCACCGGCCGGCACCTACAACTTTGTTCTCAATGTCGCGATTACCTGCGCTACTGCCGGTGCGACTATTCACTACACGACGAATGGTCAGGAGCCTACGGAGGACGATCCGATAATTGGGTCGGGTGGTACGGTCGAGGTGTCCGGCTTCATGTTTTTGCGCGCGCGCGCGTGGAAGCCGGGGCTTGTTCCTAGCAGCATCACGTTCGCGCAGTACGACATTCAATTGACACCGCCGAAGCTGACTCTGGATGAAAATGGACCAGTCGCTTCGCAACTTGTGGCAGTCGATTCGCCGTTCTTGACCAGAGATCCGTTTTCAATAATCGCGCCATTGGATGCCCCGCTGCGAAATAATGCCGATCCGAACACGAGAGTCATTCTCTTCGTTACAAACTTCCAACTGTTGTCGAGTGAAACGCCGGCTTCTGTCGCGATCACACTGACTGATGCGAATAGTGTCGTTCACAACCTGACTGCCGAAGACGTGCGCACGACGCCTGGCTCAATCTTCACCCAGGTAATTTTCCGGCTACCCAACAACATTGCGCCGGGAACGTGTGCAGTAAAACTCACCGCGCATTCTCTGACGAGCAACACAGGGACAATCAGGATCAAACCGTAGCAGGTACTTCGCATGTGTCAACGACGTCGTGCACAATAAATGTCCATGTCGCCATAGCTATCTTCCCGACGGCCCATCCAACAAAACTCCTTCAGGTGTCTACGACGCATCTTTCCACGCCTTTTTCATGGTTTCCATGGATCCGTATATCGTCGTCTTACCGTTGCTCTCATCAATCAATTCGAAGGTCGGCGCGACAAGCTGGGCGTTGAGTATTCCACCAGTGGGCGAGAACGATTCGATTTCGATCCAAATCTGAACGCGGCCGGTACTGGGTTCGCCGGATACTTTGAGGTCCCCATACGCGATGGTGAAGATGTGTCCTAGCTCGTGCTCCGCCATTCCACCCGATTCGCCTGAATAGACGAGACCCGATGCTCTTTCAGTGACGTTGTAAACTTTTATGGTGTGCTTAAGAAATCTCACGCTGCCGTCCTGAAAATAATAGTTCGGAACCGTGACGGTCACCCTTTGACCCGGCACAATTCCGATGGTGCCGCCGTGGACGACGGTCGTGCCGGTGTAGGTGTTTGTAGTTTGAGCGTTCGCCCGTACAGAGGCGGCCACCAGAAAAAGCATCCCGGCCATGGCACAAGCCAGCAGTTCTCGCTTTCGCTTCACTCGTTTGATTAACTCCGCGATTGTTGTCAGTGTGTACATTGTCATCACTCTCCTTTTCGTAATTGGATCAGTTGGTTTGAGTTATCTCGTCTGACCCGTTCTCTCGGTAAGGCGTTTGAGGAGCGCGAAAACTATCACGGCGCAGAAAAAATTTTTAGGCGCGCCTCGGCGGTTACGCCAGGGCTGACGGCTGGGAGAGAGGAGTTGGTCACGGTCGCGGAGATCTTAGGTCATATGGACATTCGTATAACTAACGGGTATTCGCACGCAAGGCAGAAACGCAGGGAACTGCTCTCGATGGACTCGTTACCTCCGATCCACAGCAACCTGACGCCAAAAGTGTGACGTTTCAACAATTTTCAAGGCCAAGCACAAGACTTTCTCACCTCTCGTCAGCAATCATTTCTTCCATTTAGTATTGGTTGCCGTTCATTCCTGATTTTTTATCTTGTGTGCATGTTAAGTTCGCGCTCAGGCGTGAGGTGCCACGGTGACTGTCATCCGATCATGTTCGCTGAAGGACCAAGATGAAAACAACAATCAACCGAATTCTACTAGCGATTGCAACCTTATCCACCGTGGGCGC
>DASTVU010000378.1:0-3015 GCA_035758935.1 Pyrinomonadaceae bacterium
TGTTGCGAGAAATACGGCTTATCGGGATTTGTGACGCGAACCTCGCGTCCCTCAATCGTCAACACTTCTGCTTGTTCTGAGGTTCCCATGTAGGTTTACAGAAGAGACTTCGACATGTTGATAAAGTGACAGGGGATTTTAGTTTCGATGTCAGGCGGAAACGGAGTCGTTCCGGTTTGAACGTATCCACGTCTTTCATAGAACGCCGGCAAGTCGTCACGTAGACTCACAATAAGTATGTCCATCGCGTTCGCCCCTCGTTCCTGACAATACGTTTCTGCTTCACGCATTAGAAGCGATCCGAGCCCACTTTGCTGGCAAGCAGGATCGACCGACAGCAAACCGAGATACGACCGCTCACCGCGCAACTCGACGTAGACACATCCGCTCAACGTGTCGCCGTTTTCCGCTACGATGAAAGCGCCCCTTGTCAGCGACTTTTCGACTTCCGCCTGTGTGATGCGATTGCCGTCGATAAAGAAACCTTCGGCGATGCGGAACGCAGCGTTGATGACAGCGGTTATTCGTGCCGCGTCAGCCGGAACGGCCAATCTAATGGGGGCAGCGGTATTCGGAGTGGTCATAGAAATTTCAGATAAAACCATACTAAGAGTTCAAAGAAAACCACAAGTGCATTATGCTGCACGTCTTTATCCACAGATTACGCAGATATGAGCACACAAACTGCTACCCAAACAGCACCAGAAGCACGTTCCGGACTGGACCCATGGCGTGTCGGCGAACTCCCAGTCGCGCCAAGACCGAAAGGCCTGCAGTGGTTCAGCGCTGTTGGTCCAGGTGTGATAGTGCTGGGAGCTTCCATCGGCAGCGGTGAATTCCTGCTCGGGCCGGCAGCATTTGTGAAATACGGCCTGTCTATGTTGTGGGTGGTGGGTGTGGCCGCGTTGCTACAAACACTCCTCAACCTCGAGCTGATGCGCTACACGATGGCCACCGGCGAGCCCATCATGACCGGTTTCATGCGCACACGCCCGCATTCGACTTTCTGGGCGTGGTTCTATGCGGCCTTCTACTTTCTGCAAATGGGCTGGCCCGGATGGGCGGGGGCGGCTGCCGGTGCGGTTTTCTTTCTAATCAATAAACGCTTGCCCGGCGCGGACGAATCGGGTGTGGTCTATGGCATCGGCGCAGGTCTCTTTATCTTATGTGGACTGATATTGATGGTCGGCCGGCGCATCGAGCGAACGCTCGAGGTGCTCAATTGGATCATGGTGTCGTGCATTATCGCTGGACTTGGATTACTCGCCATTTTGTTCGTGCCTTTATCAACGTGGGGAGCAGCACTTGCCGGCTTTGCGGGCTTCGATATGCGGACCGGATCGTTTCAATTCGTGCCCGCTGGTGCTGACTACTTTTTGCTCGGTGCTTTCGCAGCGTATGCGGGCGGTGGCGGAGTTGCGAATCTGACGTTGAGCAACTGGGCCCGCGACAAAGGCTACGGGATGAGCAGCAGCGTCGGTTTCATTCCGGCGGCCGTAGGCGGAAAGAAAGTGGCACTGGCCCACTCGGGCAGTATCTTCGAACCAAATGCGGAATCGATGAAACGCTGGCGTGGATGGTGGCGCATCGTGCGTGTGGATCAATGGGGCGTCTTCTATGCCGGCGCGATGCTCGGCATGGGATTGCCTGCGTTGCTTTATGTCACGTTCGTTCCGGCCGGCAGTGATATTCGCGGTTTGGGCATCGCGGCGGCATTGGCCCAGGCCGTGGTGACGCAGAAAGGCGCGATCTTTGGTGGAATAATAGCCGTACTCGGAGTGTGGATACTCTTCAAGGCGCAACTCGACATTCTGGAAGGAATGACGCGCGCGATCACTGACATTCTTTGGACCGGTAGCTCACGGATTCGTGCTTGGCGTGGCGGCGATGTTCGTGTTGTTTACTACTCGGTGCTGGCGGTGATCTCTGTGTGGGGAATCATCGCGCTCGGATTAACGCAGCCGATCGTTCTCCTGGCGCTTAGCGCGAACATGGCTGGGATCGTTTTCATCATCAGTTCGATCCACTTGCTGTATGTAAATACCCGTCTGCTGCCCGTGCCTTTGCGCCCGCCGCTGTGGCGACGCCTCGCGCTGGTCGCTCTCGCACTTTTTTATGGATTATTTTTAACAATGTGGTTGTGGAGCCTCCTTCTGAAGAAGTGATTTGTCTCTGTGTAATCTGTGGATTTGCATTTCTGCGCAAGCAGGTCTATAGTTCCCACCAATCAGATGGTTGGTGAATCCTTCCATCCAAAGTGGTTGTCGGGGTGAGGACGATGACCACAATAGATTAGGCGCGACGGCCCAAAACTGTCGCGCCTTTTCGTAAAATCTCACCTCACAAATTCTCAATGATTCAAATCCATTTAATATGAGCTCGAAATTCTTTATCCCCTTACTCCTGTTACTAACGCTCCTTGTTGTTCAAGTCTCGGCACAGAAAGCTGCTCCGAGTCCCAAGCCGTCTCAAACACCGCAAGCGCTTAATGAGCAGGGCATCTCGATCGAGTTCAGGGTCACTCCAATTGGCCGCAAGGTGAAGAACGATTCCGGACTGATGGCTGGTGAAGATGCGACGGCGAGTTTCAAGATCATGGGCACGAATGGGTCAGTGCCGCTCAGTAATCTTCGTCCCGCCGTATGGATCGATCAACGTCCCGGCAAGGACCCTTCTGACTTGAATCAATGTCGCGACAAGATTCAGGCTTTTCTGCAAAGCAGTTTTAGCAAGCGACCGGTCCTGGATCTCAACTCCTATTACGTTCTGGCTCTCAATCAGGAGTCAAACATCTCAGTCATCGATCCGCTCTCAGGATTTGGTGGCAGCAAACTCTACAACCTGATCGCGCTACCTGGCCCTGGTGAAGACTGGGTGCTGAACACCGATCAGAATCGTCTTTACGTCTCTGTTCCTTCAGTAAATCAGGTTAGCGTAATCGACACCGCGACCTGGAAGACGCTCGGGAATATCGACGCTGGCATAAAACCGAGCCGCGTCGCTTTGCAGCACGAT
>DASTVU010000379.1:0-10628 GCA_035758935.1 Pyrinomonadaceae bacterium
CATACTCGCATGCCATTTCCTCAACATCGAAACCAACGTGGACCTTTTTCCAGCCACGAGCATCAGTCTCCTCAGTCTCGTTGACACGCGCGAAGCGTCCTGCAAAAGACAGTCGCAACAAGACTGCGGGTGAAACCCAGAACGTCGCGAGATAATTCGGCACACTCGACTTGAATGTCGTTGCTGAGTGTTCCCAGTAGTCAGCGAGATTAAAATCCGAGGGAATCGTCGCCGGCTCATCCAGAATTTCAGCGTTTGAGATGCGTGAGACTCGATAACTCCGCACGCTTCCGTCGACAGATGCGACGAGATACCAAACGCTTCCCTTCGCGACCAAACCAAGTGGACTAAGCAAACGCTCGACTGGTTCGCAATTTTCTCCGCGTTCGTACTTGATGTTGAGCTTGCGTTCCAACCAAAGTGCTTCCTGCAAGATCGGGAGAAACGGTACTGCTTCTTCGCGTTTGGACCAGCCGCTGACGTCAATGTGGATGCGTTGCCGCGCTCGCTCTGCTCCTTGTCGAAACGCGGATGGTAGGGAGGCGAGTAGTTTTAGCTGCGCACCGTCGGCTGCTTTTTCCAGGTGTAAGTCGGCGAGTAACTTCGTTGGCTTTGTTACGAACAGCGATTGGATCTCTGCTTCGGTGAGTCCGGTGAGTGTTGTTCGGTATTCACCAAGCAACGACCACCCACCGCCCGAACCACGTGCGGCGACAACCGGTATGCCGGCGCCGCTCAACGCATCCATGTCGCGGTGAATCGTCCTCTCGGAGACTTCGAGACGCGAAGCAAGGTCGCGCGATGTCATTTGGTGATGAGCCTGCAACAGCAGAACTATCGAGAGTAAACGATCCGCCCGCATGAACAAATTTTAGCTCACAAATATGACAAAGGGTGTCATGAAATGCGCGTAGAGTCCCTAAAGTACGGTCGAACGTACTGTAGGGGCGGCCCTCCGTGGCCGCCCTCGATTGAAACGTATTCAAGAAATCGACAGCCTCGGTTTTGTGAACACGATCCCAACCGAGGGCGGCCACGGAGGGCCGCCCCTACAGTTACGCCCAATTCGGAAGGAGAAACTCTAATGCGTAAAGTCACGTTTGGGGGAGCTAACAGCCTCGACAACTTCTTCGCCCGCAAAGACGACACGGTCGACTGGCTGCTCTGGTGCAAAGAAGTGCAACAGATCATGAAAGACTACTGGAAGAATATCGACACTGTGGTGATGGGCCGGCGCACATATGAGGTTGCAACTAAAAATGGCGCAGGCGTCGGCAGTGGTCCAGGTGTTAAGACTTACATCTTCTCGCGAACGATCAAAAAACCGAGTAGCAAGAAACTAACGTTCGTCTCCGAAGATGCAGCCGTGTTCGTGCGGCGGTTGAAGGAAGAGAAAGGCAAAGACATCTGCGTGCTTGGTGGTGGACTGTTGGCGAAGTCTCTCTTCGAAGCAGATCTGATCGACGAGATTGGTTTCAACATTCATCCCGTGTTGCTCGGCTCCGGTATTCCGATTTTCTATGAGATGTCACGTCAAATTGATCTCGAGTTAATGAAGTGTCAGCAGTTATCCAACGGCTGCGTGGTCCTTAATTACAACGTGAAACATATGTAAATACATACAGGAATTTCCTGATGACCTCGTTATAAAAATCCGTATTTGTCTGCAGCATTTTGCGTGTAGTATGTGCGGCGGTCACAGAGGGCAGGACCACGCGCAAAGATATTGCCAAGCGAAAATCCTCGCGTTAACCTCGACCCTTAACGAAGATGAGCCTAGCCTCGCCCAAGCTGATGCCGGCGATTACTCATATCCGTGTGACAGTTTGTGGGAAGTACCTAGATAAGTGAGAGCGGCAGCACGATTCTGAAGCCGAACTACCGCTCTCGGCGGAACGCATTGGCAACACCCACAATTTGCCTCCGGGCATGCGCTCCGAGTCTGTCTCAAAATGGAAAGGAGCAAGTGTTGATTAAGGCGCGAGGTCGAACCCGCTAGTGAGTAGCGCCCGACTAGTTCGGGCGTTTCGGGTATCCTCCGAGTCGGCGCGCAGTGTAAGTGAAAATACACATAAATTCAAGAGCGCATCTTCGTCAGGAGTCGTGGCCTGATGGGACGCGTGCGCCGAAACAAGCCGTTGAAACTGAGCCACAAATTGTTGGCGATCAGGAAGCGTCTGAGAATGAGCCAAACTGAAATGGCGAGGGCGCTTGAGCTAAAGGTGCATTACTCCGCAGTTTCAAACTTTGAGCTCGGGACGAGAGAGCCAGACCTGATAATTGTGTTGCGTTATGCCCGGTTGGCAGGCATTCCGATGGAGATGATTGTTGACGATCAGATGAATTTGCCTGAGGAAGTTTAGCCGCGGATGAACGCTGATTTTATTTCGGATGTGGGGCGCGGATTGGACGGCCCGGAGTGACTCCATGTTGGAGTTGACTATCCTTTACGATCGGGATGCCGTTGACTAAGACGAATTTGATCCCTTCGGCGTACTCAGCGGGATCCTGGAAGGTTGAGCGATCCGATATCGATTGTGGATCGAAGATGGTGAGATCCGCATCGGCGCCGATTCGTATTCGGCCTTTGTTCTTCATCGACGGTGCGCGTCGTTCGAGGCGCTTCGCAGGTAACAGCGTCATCTTTGTGACAGCGTCCATTAGAGTGAGCGCCTTCTTGTCGCGCACATAATTGCCCAACACTCTCGAATAGGTTCCTGCTGTGCGTGGATGTCCTTTTCCTTGTGCGAGAATGCCGTCACTCGCGATGATCGTCAGCGGACTGGTGATTGCCGTGTTAACAACCTCTTCTGTCATCGAAAAAACGGCCACCATGCCGCCGGTCTTTCGATACTGCTCAAAAGTTTCTTTTGTAAGCCGTTCTCCAGTCGCAGCCCATTGAAGATCCTTGTAATCAATGTTGAAAACTTCCTGCCAACCTTCGTCGAAGATCGCCGACTTGATATCAGTCATGCCGGCGATGTAGGGATAACATTCCGTCGTCACGTCGAGACCACGCGACTTTGCTTCACCGATCATTTGCAGCAACTTTGGTGTTGCTGGTCCACCAGTGCTTTGAATGTGGACCACGTGCAAAGGCGCTCCGGTGATTGCCGCTGCGGAGATCACTTCTTCAAGCGCCTGAATGCTGCTGCCGGGTTCTTTCACCCCTGCGTGTCGCATGTGAACGTGACACGACGCACCATACCGCGCTGCGACACGAAACATCTCCAGGATTTCCCAACGTGACGCATTGGGCGTGTATTGAATTCCGAATCCGACCGCCACGGCGCCGTGTCGTAAGCCATCTTCCAAACGCCGCTTCATCTCGTTGATCTCGGCATCGGTGGCCGCGCGACGTGCGGCATCGCCAGTCGGAAGAAACGTGACCGGCTCGTGCATAGCAGACATGCGTGCTGCGAGATGTCCCGCACTCACACCGTAATTGATTAGAGACTTCTGTTCGCGTTGCGCATACCAGGCATCAATGTCGCCCGTGCCTACTTCGAGTTCGAGAGCTGTCGTCACACCGTCCATCGCTTTGAAGCGATAGTTCTCATCGTCCTGGCCATGTTGGTGAAGATCGATAAAGCCCGGTGAGACGACCAACCCACGCGCATCTATGACGGTGCGGCCCGCAAGCTTATTCGTGCTGATTGCTTTGATAATGCCGTTTGAAATGCCGAGGTTACGGATCGCATCGGATCGCGATTCTGGATCGATCACTCTGCCGTTGAGGATGACGAGATCAAAAGCCTGCGGGCTGGAGATTGTTGGGAAAACGAGAGCGCATAAAATCAGCACGATAGGTCCTATAGGACCAATAGGACCTAATTTCATCGCACCTTTCCTCGCCCGGCCACGCGCCAGACTTCCTCAACCTGCTCGTCTCGCACGCCATAAATCTCGTCGTGCATGTTGACGGTGGTGCAAACGTGATTTGGAATGATGCTGAGCCGGTCGCCAACGCGATAACGCCGTTCCGAATGACCAATATTCAAGTGCCCGTGCTCCTCGGAGAATCGCTCAAGCTCCGCAGCCGGATCTTCCCTGATGATTCCAAACCCACGACCATCGCCACCCTGAAAACGATCGTAAGAGAACGTCTTTGATCCACCATCGACTACCGCATGTCCATTAACTGCCGTGCTAACTACAGTCACGACAACCGACAGCGCACAATCGCTCAACGAAGCCGCTGAAACTGCGACTGTATTTCGATCGTTGAAGATGTATGTACCCGGACGCACTTCGTTGACACCATAAAAGTATCCGCCTTCATATGCCGTTGGCGTCGAACCACCACTCACTACAGCAAGAGGCACTCCCGCACTTTCAAAAGCCGAGATCGATCGTTCGAGAAACTCATTCACCTGCGCTCGCAACGAAGCTCGCTCTTCTGGTTCAACACCAAAGTGACCAGGAAAGAACATCAGCCCTTTGAACTCCAGCCCAGGAAGATCCGTAACCTTCTGCGCGAGCGTAACCAAATCAGTTTCATTGCTGAGCCCACAACGATGAAAGCCGACATCCATCTCGACAAGTATTCCAATCGTTGTTCCCTGCTTCGTCGCGGCGGCAGAAATCTCACGCGCTGCTTCTTCCGAATCGAGCGAAACGCTCATCTTCGCCCGTTCTGCAATGCGCGCCAGATGCGCAGTTTTCTCAGCACCGACGATCGGATAAGCGATCAGCATGTCGTCGATTCCGGCATCGAGCATTACTTCAGCTTCGCCGAGTTTCGCGACGGTGATGCCCGTCGCGCCACTCGCGATCTGTCGTTTTGCCAGCTCCGGAATTTTGTGCGACTTCGTATGCGGTCGCAGTAAGAGTTGATGCGTGCGGCAGTAATCAGCCACACGCGACAGATTTCGTTCCATCACGTCGAGGTCAACTACCACCGCCGGCGTTTCGAGTTCAGAGATATGCATTACAGGATTAAGAAGATTAGCAAGATTAACAAGATTTCTAAGGCACGATCTCGAATGGCGCTTCTTGTTTCGTCGACTTCCGCGTCACCATGTCCTTGGTTTCAATCATCGCCTGATAACGACCCGCCGCAAGACTAGCCAGTGGCAGGTATTGAGCAAACGTCAGGTGAGGCACCGGCTGGCTCTGAACGTCAGTCAATACAAAATCAAAAAACTTTGTCGCCGGCTGACCATCCTTCAGCAACCGCACACTGACACGCACCAGAGGCTTTCCCGTCTCGGTGCTGTTCGCGGCATTGTAAACATCCAGAAACATGATCAGGTTGTCGCTGCTCCTGAACTTGAGCGCTGCTGAAGGACGGATCAACTGCTTTCCATAAACAAATACGTCGGGAATATCCGCCGGATTCGGCGGCAACTGGCTGGCCGGTTCAACGTAACGACTCAGCACTACCGGTGTAGTCGCAAACTCGGAGTCAGGTTCAGGCAACACCAGGTGTTCGCGCCGCGCACTCACTTTACCCGACAGCTTATCCCGCACGATTAGATCAATTGTGTAATCGCCCGACGTAAGTTGCAGATCCTGCCGGTAGAAAATGTTGTTGTTGAGAATCTGGTTGTAATCGCTCGCCGACAGATTGACGTCAAAGTTGCCGCCTAATCGTGAAAGCATTCGATCCGGTGTTGCCTTCAGAACACCAAGCACCTCCAATTGCATAGTTTGTTTCTCTCCCTTGCGATCAAACTTCACCGCCGATGGCGGAATCTCTATCGCAAGCGGAATGTTGTATAAACCATGCCGCGTTCTGAATGAACTAATTGAAACAAAGATCGGCAACCCCGGGTTCGTCTGCGCCTGAGTAAAATTTGCCAGCAGTTTCTTATCGGCCGGGGATAACAGCACGATTTCTTCAGGCGGGATCGCGTAGTAGCCGGAGCGCGAGAGGATCTGCGTTTCCGGGCGGCGCACTTCAATTTTTACTTTGCGAAAGGTGCCATCAAAATTTTGATTGGTGCTGCGATAAGCAAGCGTGTAACGCGCCTGGATCTCTTGATTAATCCGCTCGAGTCCCTGGCCTATATCGTTGTTTCCTTTGAGAAACCTGCCGCCGGTGTCACCCGAGATACGATAAAGAATGTCATACTCTCGATTCTGCCCTTCCTGTCGCACAGTGTCGAAAACCGTCTCGCCGCCAACTCCCCTGATTCGTTGTTCCTGATTGGTAATCGCCGACACGCCGGACAAGGGCGTCGCCGGAGCCACGGCATTAGTGCCTGGGGTGGCCCCACGGAGTCCTGCTGAATCGATTATGTAGATGGCGACGTTTGCACGATTCGCAATATCGATCGTGCTTTGCACCTGCCAATCGAGAACTGCGGGCGTAACAAAGCCCTGCGAAAATAAAACCAGGGTCTTCTTACCGGGAATCGGTCGGAGGCCCTCGGAAATCGCAGCCAACGCCGCTAGCACCGGCCGCGCCTGTTGCACACTGAGAGCAGTGCGCATGCGGATGAATTGCTGCAACATCGTTTGAGCCAGCATGACGCTCGCCGCAGCGGAGCCACCCGCGGCAGTCGTGATGTCTGTGGTCGGTGAGTTGTTTATGAGATCCCTGAGATTAGCAATATTCTCGTTGACTTCCCTCAGTTCAGAGTTCTTTGAATTGGCATTGATACCAAGATTCTCAAGTGTCGCGATCAGCTTTGCCTTGTCCTGCGTGAACGGCTGAAGGATCTGCAGGCCATTTGTCACAGACAAAATCGCCACCGCGTCTGCCTCCGTTACCTGTTCACGAACATACTTGATGGCTCCCTCGCGCAGTTGTTTCAGGTTAGTCAGGTCAGTAGTTTGCGAGTCGAGCACGAGCGAGACGTAGTTGCGCGTCGCAGTTGTCGGCGTGATGGTTGGTGCTTCGACCACGGCTACACCGGGTTTGGCTGTGTCGGTTCTTGAAAGCGGAGCGTCGAAGAATTCTAACTTCTGAGGCAAACCATTTTCCGTGATGACAAAGTCTTCGGCTTTGAGGTCGGAGACGTATTTGCCTTTTTTGTCTTTGACGATGACGTCGATGTTGACGAGGTTTGATTTGACCCGGATTACTTCGTCGTCTTGAGCGTGGACTGAGCCACAGATGAACACGGATAAACACAGATAAGAAAGAATCCGTGTAAATCTGTGTAAATCCGTGGCCATTTAATCTCTTCCAACACCCAGTGCGTCAGCGACTCGATTTATATAGTTGAACCACGACGCAATCAAGGTGATTTGCAGTATACCCTTGTCATCGAAACCTACCGATCGAAGTCGCTCGTGATCTTTTGGTGAGATGCGCGTCGCGTCGCGCGTTATCTGCACCACGTAGTCGAGCATTACTCTCTCCTGCTCGGAAATCGGCGCGTTGCGGTAGTCGTCTTCGAGGGCGGCTACTAGCTCTTTGTCCAGTGTAACCCGACGCAGAAACTCTGCGTGAGACTCGATTCAATAATGACACCGGTTGGTGACCGACACCACTGTCGTGATCATTTCGTGCTGTCGTCGATTGAGCGGCAGGTCGGGCGACATCAGCGATCCAAACGTCGCAAAGGCGTGAAAGAGAGTAGTGGGTAACAGACTGTGAGAAGCGACGATTCCAGCCGTTTCGCCGTCCGGCGTCGGATGCACCGGCGTCGCGTACTCAATCGGATACAACTCACGCTGAGACTCGACCGCCTTTCGCACCTCTTCACTCTCATCAACAGTCACCGTTTTGATCCAGGTCATTCCGTGGTCCTTCTTTCTACTAAATGCTTATCACGAAATAGAAACATATAAACCGGAAACCCTAACGCGACGACAACGACGCCGAGTAACGCCTGCTTTGGGTTTTTGCCCGCAAGTAAGACAAGCAACCCGACAAGCATTACCAAAAACACGATCGGTGTCACTGGATAGAGTGGGGTCAGAAAGCGAACGCCACCCCTGTCTTCACGACGAAACTTAAACAGCGCGACAACGCTGAGTCCAATAAATAAGACTACGACGAATATAAAGTATGAAACGATCTCATTGAAGTTGCCTGCCACCACAAGCACTGATGCGAGGACTGCCTGCAATGCAATCGCGCGCGCCGGAGTTTCATAACGTTTGTGCAGCACAGCGACTGCGGGAACAAATAATCCGTCGCGTGCCATGGCGAAATAGACTCGTGGCGCCGACATCACGACTGCAGTAACACTGCCAAGCACTGACACGACAACAATGAGTGAAAATATTAGCCCACCGGCGCGTCCGAACAACACTTCACCGGCTTGTGCTGCGAACGTTTCGCCCGAAGTGACCTGGTCCAACGGGACAAGATAAACAAAGGCAAAGCTCGTCAGGATATAAACGAGCATAACGATGAGCACACCGAACGTCAGAGCCTTTGGTAGATTTCGGCCGGGATCCTTTACTTCACCGGCGAGCTTTCCCAGATCCCACCAGCCGGCAAACGAAAAGAAGGCTCCAACCATGCCGCCTGCAAGTGCGCCCGCGAGCGGTGTTGAAATGTCATGACGCTCGACAAAGGGTGTGAAGTTTGACCAGTCGCCGAGTTGAAAACCGACTCCCCAGAGAAAGATGAAGGCGAGCAGCCCGAGTTTCAGAATCGCCATCGTGCGAATGAATCCTGCTCCCAATCTGACGCCGCGAATATTGATGAGCGCAACCAGAATGATCGTCACGATAGCGAGGATTTTGATCTGTGTTGGTGAGAGTTTGAGAATGTAACCAGCGTAGGTTGCGAGTCCGGTAGCGAGCGCGGCAGTCAAACCCGGATCCATTACCAGGAACGCCATCCAGCCGTACATGAAAGCGACGGCTGGGCCATAGGCTTCGCGTAAGAAAACGTAACCGCCGCCGGCCTCGGGATATCTCGCCGACAATTCGCCGTAGCAAAGCGCACCACACAGAGCCATCGCTCCCATCGTTAGCCACACGACGAGCAGCCACATGGGCGAACCGAGCGCTTTTGCCATTCCTGCCGGCGTCAGAAAAATTCCGACAGCGATTACTTCACCGACGACAAGTGTAGTGGCGGTTCGAAGTCCAATCTGTCGCTTTAGTTCAGTCACAACCAAAACAGGGACGCCACCTTGGAGTGCGCCAACTTGTTGGCGCTTTGGTATTTTTACCAAAGCGGTGACAAGTCACCGCACTCCAAAGAGGCGCCCGATTTCACCATCTTAAAAAGTAACGCGGGCCGCGAATTGGAACGCACGCGGGCCACCCGATCCGAACACACCGCCCGCCGTGGTCACTGGCTGTCCAAAACTTGAAGACCTCAGAAATCCCGCGCTGCTCGGGTCGTTGTTATCACGAACCAGCACATTACTGAATCCCGAATAATTCACATTCGAGACGCCAAGCACGTTTGTCACATTGAAGAGATTGAACACCTCCGCAATCGGTTCGATGGTCAAACGTTCGCCAAGCCGGAACTCTTTCGAAACTCTCAAGTCCAAAGATGAAAACTTGTCTCCAAACTTCAAATCGTCTCGAACGAGAGGCACAAGCACGCGCGGTTTGAAACCTGTACTCGGGTCGGGGTTGGGACACAAAGAACCGCCGGCCGCGTTGATCTGAGTCAACGCCGCATTCAATTCAGCTCCCGTCTTAAACTGTCGCGTACCCGCATTTCGCTGCAACTCACAAACGCGCGAGCTGCCATCCGGAAGCAGAATATCGATTGGCACGGACGACGCCAGCGTCAGGATCGGTGACAATATTATATTTGCAGGCAGATTAAACTCTCCTGAAAAAGTAAATCGATGACGCTGATCGTTCGGCGTTGGTCCGTATTCACGACGAAGATCGTTCGAGTCAATTGGTCCATTCGAGAACGGAATCTGATCGTCGTTGGCGTAGTTTGACGAGCGCGAGAGAGTGTAAGACGCGCGAAACTGAAACTTGCTCGCAAAACGTTTTTCGAGACTCAGCAACAGTCCATCGTATTTTGTTCTGACACTCGACTCGAGGTTCTTCACGATGTCTGGTCCACCGACAACGGGATTGAGAGGCACAGTGCCGATGACGCGGCCGATGATGAAATGGGTGCCAACGTTACGCACGTAGTCGGCTCGTAGGGCAAGGTTTCTGCCAAATTCACGCTGAACACCAACGTTCATCTGGTGCACCATCGGATTCTGCAAATCGTTGTCGATGATGTTGATGCCGCCCGCCCCGGCTCCCGGCAGGACAAAACCGGTGAACGGATTTGCGAGCGTCGGCGCCGGCGGTGGAAACACGCCGTTGACCGGATCGAAGAGAAATGGTGGTGGAATGAAAAAGACGTTGCCGGCGCGCACTTCAACGGGCAGGGCACGACCGTCCAGGCCGCGTTCGAGCGTCTGAATCTCTAAAGTGACGCGGTCGTAGTAAATGCCGTAACCCGCATGGATACTGGTGCTTCCATCTTTCGTGGAGTAGTTGAAGCCGATGCGTGGAGCAAAATTATTTTTGTCTCTGCTTCGTGTTCCTTTCAGGAACGGAAGAATCAGTGGATTCAGCTCATCGACCCGACTCACGTTCTTGACGTCAGTGTCGAGTTCGTAACGCAGTCACAGATTCAACGTGAATTGGCGGTGTATACGCCAGTCGTCCTGAATAAAACCCGCGAGATAGGTGCTGTCAGTATCAGGAAGCAGCAGAGAGCGATCCGGAAAGCCGCTGCGAAGTGT
>DASTVU010000380.1:0-11172 GCA_035758935.1 Pyrinomonadaceae bacterium
GTGGGCTTACGTGAATGGGCCGGCACGAACCTGAAGATTGCTCCTCGCCCCGAAGCACTCGAGATTCTTGACGATCGAATTTTCGACTACCCAATCATTTACATCGTCGAGCCCGGCTTCATGGACCTCTCCACCGAACAAGCCGCCCGCTTGCGCGAGTACATCATGCGCGGTGGTTTTATTTTCCTCGACGACTTCTGGGGCGAGTATGAATGGCAAAACGTTCAGGAACAGTTTCAGAAAATAGTTCCTGAATATGAGATCAAGGATCTACCACTGAGCCACCCGATCTTCCATTCGTATCTCGACGTCGAAGAAGTGGTCCAGGTTCCGAACGTCTACAACGCATCCCGCGGCATCACTTCAGAAAAAGGCGGCATCGTTCCGCACTATATGGGCGTTGAAAACAAAAACGGCCGCCTGGTTGCGTTTATCGCACGCAACTGCGACCTCGGTGATGCGTGGGAGTGGATTAACGATCCCGTGTATCCGGTGAAGTATGGACTGCCTGCTTACAAGGTCGGGATCAACGTGGTGATCTACGCGATGAGCCACTGATTTCACTCATTTTGCTTTTTCTTCTTCTCCTTTTTGGTGTTCATCTGGCTGCGAAGCAGAACACTCTGCGCTAGCACCACATCGTCCATCGACACCTTGCGTTCGTCCGAGAGCCATTGGACCATCGACGACACAAGCAATTCTTTTAGATATGCGAACGAGAATCCTGCTGTCCCACTAACCACCGCAGTGGCTCCGGCATCAGTCATTCGCATATCCGGTTGTAGTCCCTGATTCCACTTCTCAAGGTACGCCAGTCTTTCCACCTCCGCAGGTAGATCGAAATAGTACTTACGATCGAAACGGCTTGGACGCTCGAGGATCGCCGTGTCCAGTTTCTCCGGATGATTGGTGGTGGCGAGAACAACGATACCGGAGTTGGAGCGGAAGCCATCGAGTTCATTGAGAAAGAACGAGCGATTCTTGTTCGAAACCATCGAATCAATATCTTCAAGAACGATCACGCAAGGGTTTACCATGCGAGCGCGTACGAAGAGCCTATCTATATCTTCTTCATCTCCAAAGCCGCGCACGTAGATGCACGGCTTGTCGAGTTGATTGATCAAGGCCTTGAGCGTGTGAGTCTTGCCATTCCCCGGTGGACCAATAAAAATCGCCCCGCGCTTCCATGGAATTCCATATTGTTCATACACTTCGCGCGAGTTGAAGAATCGTTGAAAGTCGTCTTGTATTTGCTGTTTTAAGGAAGCCGGGAGCACCAGGTTGTCAAAAGTGGCTTGCTTGATTGATTCGAGGAGTTGCTGGTCCTTCTCAAAGTAGCCATCCTGAAACACCAGGATTTCACCGCGCACTTCGCAGTTCCATTCACACACTGCATCGAAGAAGCATTCGGCTGTTTCTCGGTCGTCGGCAACGATCCAGTGGTGCCGTCTGGTGTAGTACCCTTCTACCCAGGTGATAAAAATGACGTCGAGTAGCTTTCCTTTCCATAGAACGTTCAGCCAGGAATTCTGAATTTCCTGCTTCAACTTCCTTCCCGCGCCTTCCCAATCGACTGTAACGTGATGGAAGACAGACTTTTGCTCAACGACAGAACATCTATCGTCGCGCACAAAAGGATTCAGGTCGAAATACGACGTGCGTCCTTCTATGATTGCTTTATCCGGATGCAGCTCCGCCAATTCGCGGCCCACGTGATAACCAATGTAGTCGTTCGGTTTGTAAAGTGCTTCTTCGATGAAATTCTCTATACCCATAACAATTAGCGGTGACGACAAGATCGATGAAACAGTGCTCTAACCATTGAGCTATGGTCCCCATAATTTCGGGGGACCACCGGGAGTCGAACCCGGATCCTCTCATTTAAAGATGTAGTTCCATCAGCATTCGTCACCAAACCTTTCTAAAGGGCAGGGGTTTGTACCATGTACTCCCACCAGCATTCGCCGGCACCCTTTTTTCAGCCACGGATTTACACGGATGAACACTGATAAGAATTATCCGTGTACATCTGTGTTCATCCGTGGCTAAGTCTTTTTTGGATCACCTCCCCAGTTCCATATTTTCAATCACACCAATCCAGTGACTGGAGTTCAGGTTTCCACTGGCAAATTCCGCGATAAGCGCGAACACTTGATCCGAGAACCCGCCAATGTTCAGGATGTCGTGGCGTTCCTTCGCCTGCACTGTCGAGTAAGGCTGAACGTCGATACAGACCATTCGCGCCCCTGGATTGCGGTTTCGGAACTTACTCCACTCCTTCATTGTCGCTGTGGCGCTGCCGCCAAAGCGTCCGTAGTGCGGTGCATCAACCCACGATTCGTTATCCGAAACGTAGATCACCAAATCACCTTCAGCATCACGCCGGTTCAGAAACTCAAGCGGCGCACTGCAATTTGTTCCACCGCACGGCAAGCTCGCCAGCTTCTGCGCGTTAGTCATCACGCTGTCGCGCGGGTTGATACGCACATCAACCACTCTCGACTCAAACGGGATGATTTCCGCGTTTGGGTTCTTGCGCAGCACTGTTGCCGCCACGAGCGCAGCAACGTCAACACAACGCACCGCCGAAGTCGAACCCTGCCGGTATCCAGTTACCGGCGAATGCATCGAACCCGAGATATCCGGGAACACGTAAACCTTTCCCGGAAACTCCGGAACGTTTCTGGTTGCGATCTCCATCGCATCCTGCAACGCGTTCGCGACGTACGCCGGAATCTCCTTGTTACCAGCAGCTGCCACGTAGGCCGTCATGAGCTGGTACGGAAACACACGCGACTTCGCGATCTTCACCGGATCGCGCAAACGCTCCGCGATCAGATGTGTCATACCCTTTTCCTTGAACACGCCGTGACGTGCAAAGGTGTTCAGGTTCATACGAGTCATCTGCCACGGCGCCCGGCTCGCAATCGCTGTCCATTCCGCAGTACCAAGCTCCAGCGCAGTCAGCATCTGGAACGGAACGTCGGGAACTTCACCCGACCGGTCCTTCTTGAATGCCTCGAACGCACGCACAAGATCTGGCAGTTCATCGACTTGCTTCGAACGATCGATGAAGTAGCCGAATAGCGCTGCGTGAGCCGCATTCTTCGGACGCGGGTGGACCATCTTTACGATATCCGTAAGGGATGGATCCTGGCCCACGCTTGCCTTGAACAACGACTCCGGATCGCGAGCATCGAGCCACTCACGCACGAGTCGCTTTGGTGCTGTACCAAGCGACTTGCGACCAACTGCACCCGACCGCATGATCTGCACGAAGTTGCGCAGCATCTTCGCGTTGTCAATCACACGCGGAAACACTTGCTGCAACAGCGCCGGGTTCTTCACCGACAGAATTGCGCAAAGCAGCGCCGGCATGTCCTTCATGTGACCGCGTTCGCGACAGAAAACAGCAGTCTTCGCGATGAACTCCGGATCGACCTTCTCGCAAAGCTCGATCACTGTTTTGAGCTGGTCGTCCGCGCTCGCATAGAAAGTTCTGTTTAGACAGCCAGTCGCGGCGTACTGCGCCAGCAGGTGCTCAGCCGACAGCTTGTAAGCCGGCGCCCGCTCTTCGTTGAGCGCGTCAGTTGCCGGCATCAGCTTGCCGATTAGCGACTTGAACAGTCTCTTGTTTGCCATTGGTTCATTCCCTTCCCAATCGAATACCCTTTGCGTTTATTTGCCACGGATTTCACGGATAAACACGGAAAGAGTTATTGTTTTCTTTTCCGTGTAATCCGTGTTCATCTGTGGCCTAACCTCTTCCTCGTTCGCGATCAACTTTCTCGCGAATATCTCTATCATCGTGAACGTCCATGAAGAGATACTTGCGCCATTCCGCACGAGCTTCAGCGTAGTGACAGAGCACCACGCGTTCGAGCTTCACGCGCAGAGCAGTCTGCGAAGTAAGCAGCGGCATACGCGCTTCAGCCGGAGTGCGATCGCTCTTGCGGTTGTTGCAGGGAACACACGCCGTAACGATGTTCACCGGCGAGTTATCCCCGCCACGCGAACGTGGCAGGATGTGGTCCAGAGTCAGTTCCCCGACCGGCTTCTTCTCACCGCAGTACTGACAACGGAACTTGTCGCGCATGTAGATCCGCAGTCGCTTCATTCCCGAAGCTTCGCGGCGACGGCGGACGTTGATGTAAGTGCGTCGACGAATTACCGACGGCACTGGAAACGATTCACGCGCCGAGTGCAGCACTCGATCGCCGTCAAGTTCCTCGACGTAAACCGTGTTCTTGAATGTCATGATCACAGCACGCGCGACACTGACGGTGCCGAGCGGCTCGTAAGTTTGGTTTAGCAGTAATACTCGTCCATCGAGTGCCATACCGGCACCTCCTTTCAGTGATGTGGAGTTCAAGAGCGGCTATGTGAGGTGAACGACTGCGCGGGGTGCGAGTCACCGCTCTTGAAGCTTTGGAGCGCGCGGTGAGACTTGAACTCACGAATACTGGATTTGCAATCCAGCGCCTTAGCCACTTGGCGACGCGCGCTCAGATATCTCCGGGCGTCTCTTATTTTGTTTGGAGCGGAAGGAGAGATTCGAACTCTCGAGACGAGTTTGGAAGACTCGCATGTTTCCAGCTACATCACTCCCGCTAAATATGGATTTGGTCGGGGAGGACAGAGTCGAACTGTCGCCACGAGTTCCCAGGACTCGGATGCTGACGTTACACCACACCCCGAAATTTGAGATTTGTGATTTGAGGAGGAAAGGTTGGGAAGGGCCGCGTGAGGGGTCAAGTTAGTGCTTTGTACTTGGAACTTTGTTCTTTGTATACAAAGCACAAAGCACCAAGTACAAAGCTCATCGCTCAACCCTTCACACAAACCACTTGCTTGATCTCAGCAACAACTTCAACCAAATCTTCCTGGTTCTTCATCACTGCTTCGATCGACTTGTAAGCGCCTGGAATTTCATCCAGCACGCCTACGTCCTTGCGGCATTCAACACCCGCTGTCTGGCGTTCCAGATCGTCTTTCGTGAAGGCTCGCTTTGCCGCTCCGCGGGAAAGCTTGCGTCCTGCTCCATGCGAACAGGAATCGAAACTCTCAGGCAAACCGCGTCCCTTGACGATGAACGACTTGGCTCCCATCGACCCTGGGATGATTCCATAAGTTCCTGCCGCCGCGTTGATCGCGCCCTTGCGTGTGACGAAAACTTCTTCGCCGTAGTGCTGCTCGAGCGCAACATAGTTGTGGTGACAGTTAACTGCCAGTTCAGGCTTGAATGGCTGGCGATGATTGAACATCTTGTTGAATACATTCAACAGACGCGCCATCATGATTTCGCGATTCTTCATCGCGTATCCTTGCGCCCACTTCAAATCCTTCCAGTACGCCTTGAATTCCGGAGTACCCGAAATGAAGTAAGCAAGGTCAGGAGCTGGTAGTTCGTTCAAACGCCACAAGCTCTTCGCGGTCGAAATGTGACGTTCAGCCAGTTCCTTACCGATGTTGCGCGAACCCGAGTGGAGCATCAGCCAAACGAAGTTTTCTGTATCCAGACAAACTTCGATGAAGTGGTTACCACCACCGAGTGTACCCAACTGCTTCATCGCTTTTGCTTTGCGATCCTGAACACCTCCGTGAAGTTCCTTGAAGTCGTTCCAACCCGCCCAGTACGAGGATTCGTCAACCGACTCCTTGTGCTCACTGAACCCGGTTGGAATTACTTCTTCAATCTTCGAACGCAGTTCCTTCAACTTACCGTCGAGGATCCCGCTCTTGAACGGTGTCTTGACCGCCATCATTCCGCAACCGATATCCACGCCGACTGTTGCCGGAATTACTGCTTCCTTTGTGGCAACAACCGAACCTACCATGCTTCCCTTTCCCAGGTGCGCGTCAGGCATTAGCGCGACGTGCTTGAACAAGCATGGCAAACGCGAAACGTTGCGCAGCATCGACTGTTCTTCAATGCTGAACTCGTGGTTTGCCCAGGACAAAATCTCCTTTTGAGCACCTCCGAGTTGTAGCTTTTGATAGGGCATTGCAGTGACCACCTCCTTTCTTAAGATAGTGTAATTTGGAATTTGGTGCGCCAGGTGAGACTCGAACTCACAATCCCCTGCTTAAGAGGCAGGTGCCTTGAGCCAATTTAGCTACTGACGCGTTGGCGGAACCGAACGGACTCGAACCGTCATCGGCCTGGTTGACAACCAGGTGCCTCACCTCTCGGCCACAGTTCCGATATTTGTGTTTTGAACTTTCTACTTAGAGCTTTGTTGGGTGGGCTGACGGGACTTGAACCCGCAACGACTGCAGTCACAGTGCAGTGCTCTGCCGGTTGAGCTACAGCCCACATAACTGGAGGACCTGACGCGATTTGAACGCGTGACCTCGACCTTCGCAGAGTCGCGCTCTAATTCCAACTGAGCTACAGGTCCCACAAATCACAAAGCGCAAAGTACAAAGTTCAATGCATATGTGATAAAAAACAGATGAAGGCAGAGAGGAACAAGCCGCGAACACACTTCGAGGCACACTTCTCCTGAGGATGGCGAACTCGCGGACTCTCGCAAAGCACCGAGTTCATCATCCGGTCGAAGGCTCCCTGCCTTCATCCCGCAAAAGGGTATTTCGATTGTCAAAAAACTAAAGGAGCGGGGTCTAAAGCCTCCCAGGGAAGCTGCCCGCTCCTTACAAGTCTCGCGAATTTTTCGTTGAGATTTGGGAGCGGGAGTCCGCTCCCGCTGACTAATTCCTGGTAAACCGATCGCCTAAAGCATTGGTGGGTGACAGGCTCGTGACGAGAGCACACCCGGCCGTACGCATAAGCGTCCTTGGTTGCCGTTTGATTGTGTGTTCTATCTTGGTCCAGCCCGTCATATTTGGTTTACCTCGTCGTAAAAACGAACTGACATGTATAAAGTAGTAATACCTGTTCTGTCAAGAAAATTTTTGGACCAGCCACAAAGAAGTACAAAAGGCACAATTCATTTTTGTGATTTTTGTGCCTTTTTGTGGCTATGACTTGGCGTAGTATCCGGGACGGTGGCGGATTTCTAATTTCTCTTTCTTCAACTCGGGATTTGTGATCTCGATCGAGATCTTTCGGTAGGCTCCATCGCGTTTCTTATTCGTCGATGAATAAGCGATCAGATATTGCGTGCGTAGCTCCTTTTCGATCTCTGCAAACGCCGCATTGAGGTCGAATTTCTTATCGGGAAAAAACGCGCGACCACCAGTGCGTTGTGCAACATCGCGAAGTACACCACGATCAAGTCCATCTTTAGCGCTTCCAATCCCGATTGCATAGACCACTGCCTCAGCGGCAAGCACCTGATTGATCGCTTCCTTCTGACTCAAGCGGCCGGTCGTGTTCAAACCGTCAGTCAACAGGATAATTGCTCGTCGTCTAAGACCGGGAGCCGGCGCCAGAACATTGCTCGAGGTCAGCGCCACCGCGTCCCAAATTGCGGTAGTGCCCTCCTCCGGTGGCGCCGGTAAACCTGGACCAGTCGGAATTCCAGTCAGCGGACGTCCCGCACCAAGATACGCCGGCACCGCCACTTCGATCCTTTGCAACACGCTATACACGCTGAGCAAATCGCGCGTCATGGGTTGTTCGAGATAGGCCAACCCGGTAAACGGAATGATTGCTACCTGATCTTTGTGTGAGTCAATCACCTTCTCGATGAACGTTCGCGCCGCGGCCTTCTCAGCAGGCAGTGTAGACTCCTGCGAGAAACTGACGTCGATCAAGAAGGCAATGGCAAGTGGCCGGTCCGTTTCGCGTTGAAACGTGAAGAGCTGTTGCGGAACACCATCTTCGAGTACGCGAAGATCCTCCGCCTTCAGAGTGGTGATGAAACGCCGCTCTTTATCGCTGGCCGTGAACGGCAGATTGGTGACGTCAGTGTCGGTGCGAATGACGTCGTCCTGATCGGTCTGCGCAAATACAAGCGCGCACATTAGCAACAACCAAATTAGTACCCTGGCTCGGTTCATAGAATTTAATGAATTCTAGGCCACAGACACTGGCGGATCAAATCTTGACTTTCTCCAGCCAATGAAATAGAAGCACACAATCATGAACAGAGATAAGCTTGAAAACGAACTCAAACGAGCCGGCGTTAGTCTGAATGGCTGGCTTCCTGTGCTGCAATGCGACACTTGCAACACCAGATGGGAACCGTTTGCAGTCGCTGTTGATGGTCCATCCGCGCCAACCGCAAGGCTCGACTACTGGATGTGTCCAAAGAAGTGCAATGCAAACGCTGAGGTCGGCATGGAGATCAAGACTGCGATTCCAAGGTTCGTCATGGTCAATGATGTTCCGGGGATGATTTTTGGCGACGAAGATTTGCCGGAGTTTGAGCGTTACGTGCGTTCGATGGACGCCACTGAAGTATTCAATCGTTGACGTTTACTCAGGCAGCCCCACGCGGGAGTTGTGTTTCGAGGGTAAGGGTCATGAAGATATTGAGCCACAGATCCGTGAGATCTGTGGCTCAAATAGTCTGAACGTGGTGTTGACTACTAAGCGCTCTTTGCGGCGGTGTCGGATTGTGCTGACGGCTTGTTGGGCTGTGGAGTAATTCGCAGGTATGGCTTCGGTGCTTTCCAGCCACCTGGGAATTTTTCCTTCGCAGCTTCGTCAGACAACGACGGAACGATGATTACATCGTCGCCGTCTTTCCAGTTGACGGGCGTCGCAACGCTGTACTTCGCCGTCAGTTGCAGCGAATCGATCACGCGCAGGATCTCATCGAAATTGCGTCCGGTGCTGGCCGGATACGTGATCATCAACTTAACTTTCTTGTCTGGGCCAATAACAAAAACTGAACGAACCGTGAATACGTCGCTGATCTCTGGGTGGATCATGTCGTACATTTCCGCAATCTTATGATCCGGATCTGCGATCACCGGGAAGTTGAGCGCGGTACCCTGAGTTTCTTTGATGTCCTCAGCCCAGCGCTTGTGTGAATCAGTTGGATCAACGCTGAGTCCAATCACTTTCACGCCGCGCTTTTCGAAGTCGGGCTTGCAACGCGCTACATATCCCAGTTCGGTGGTGCAAACGGGAGTGAAATCTTTCGGGTGGGAGAACAAGACTGCCCAGCTATCTCCAATCCACTCGTGGAAATTGATGGGGCCTTCAGTCGTGTCTGCTGTGAAATCGGGTGCTATGTCGCCAAGTCGTAGGGCCATTTTTATCTCCTTCTATTTCGGAAAAACCGATTCCCGGTCATCGGACCGGGAGTAGGGATGCGGATTAAGTTGTCATAGGGGGCCACTTTTAAACTAATGCCCGCGCCAAGTCAAACCGATAGGGCGCCGTGTTATTCTGCTCTCAAATACGTCCAATAGGACCGACACGACCCATTATGAGACTTGCACTTAACGGCGCTACGACCATGAGGGCTGACCTGGCCACGGACTTGCACGCCGCCAAAGCAGCGGAGTTCGATTATCTGGAAATCTGGGCAGCAAAACTCAGAAACTTCCTTAAAGAGAGATCAACTACAGAACTGAGGGATCTCTTCGCGGAATCGGGCCTTGAACCCTTGAGCATTAATTCCATCGAGCACATCACCTTTCGTGACGAACTCGCGTACGAGTCAATCAAAAAGGAATGCGAGGAATTGAGCAGCATTGCGGCGGCGGTTGGCTGCCCGTGCATCGTTGTCGTTCCGGGACGACTGCCGGAAGGCGGAGCATCACGCGAGAACGTGATCGCGGAATCGATCAAAGTATTGAACGAACTGTGCGAGATTTCTTCGGCGCACGGCGTTTCCCTCGCTTTTGAATTCCTGGGACAAACAGACTGTAGCGTTCCGACACTGGATCTTGCTGCCGAAATCGTGCGCGAAGTTAACAGGAAGGATCTGGGACTCGTAATCGACAGTTTTCATTTTTACGCAGGCAATTCAACGTTGGAGATGATCGAAGCTCTCGATCCGAATCTCATTCAAATCTTTCACATCAACGACGCTGAAGATCGACCGCGCGATCAACTGGAAGATCGTCACAGACTGTTGCCGGGCCTCGGGATTCTTCCACTACCGGAAATGATTTCGTCTTTTCGGAAGATTGGTTACGACAAAGTCGCTAGTGTTGAGATATTCCGTCCTGAGTACTGGGAGCGCGACCCGTTTACCCTTGCGCGTGACGCTCATGCCGCAACCAAACGAGTCCTCGCGGAGGCAGAATGAACAAGATCAAAATCGGAGTCATCGGCGCAGGTTACATCGCCGGCGTCCACGCCGGTGTTCTCGCCCGCGACGAACGCGTCCAAATCACTGCTGTACACGATGTGGTTCCAACAGCCGCTGAAAAACTCGCGAGTGCTCACAACGCAATCGCCGTCGCGTCGCCGCTGGAAGTGCTCGAAAGATCAGACGCGGTTTATGTCACCACTCCGAATACTCAGCATGTCTCCCTCGCAATCGCTGCGATCGAAGCCGGCAAACACGTCTTTTGTGAAAAGCCGCTCGCGACCAGCATCGACGACGCGCAAAAAGTCTTTCAGAAAGCGTCGAATGCAAGCACGGTTTTTCAAGTTGGTCACAATCGCCGTTTCGCACCTGTTTATGCGACCCTGAAACGGATGCTCTCCGAAACGCACGAGGCCCACTCAGCACACGTGAAGATGAACCGTGGCGAATTACTCAAACCGGAATGGACCGGCGATCCGGAAGTCACCGGTGGCTTTCTTTATGAGACGCCGATTCACATGTTCGACATGATGCGTTTTCTGTTTGGTGAAGTTGAGAGCCTGCATGCGATCGGATCGAGGCACGAGTACAAGGAAGTCGACGACTTCTCGGTGTTGTTAAAGTTTGCGAGTGGAATGCACGCGACGCTTGCAACGGCGGCGGATGCGAGTTGGTTATTTCCGTTCGAGCGCGTGGAAGTCTTTTGCCATCATGCAACGCTCGTCACGCGGGAGATGGAGAGTCTCACGTGCAGCAGCAACCTCGAAGGTCATCTAACTGAACAGACGATGCAGCAATTACCCCGCGAAGAGAAATGGGGTTACCTCCAGGAGGATCGCGCTTTTATCGACGCAATCGTCAACGGATCACCTCCTTTAGTCACAGCCTTTGACGGTCTCATGTCGGTCGAACTAGCGAACGCAGTCTACGAATCCGTGCGCTCTGAAAGCCCTGTTGCCATTCGGAACGTACTGTAGGGGCGGCCCTCCGTGGCCGC
>DASTVU010000381.1:0-10495 GCA_035758935.1 Pyrinomonadaceae bacterium
ATCACGCCGGCCGCTTGGTCTCGTGGTCGTCGGTGGTCTGATCGTGTCGCAGTTCATCACGCTCTACATCACGCCAGTGATTTATCTCTACCTGGAGCAGTTTCAGGAGAACGTTTTGGATCGCACCTCGTTCTTCCGTTCCCGCCGCTCGCAGAAACCAAGACTCGTGGAAGCAGGCGACTAATTTGCCACGGATGAACACGGATTATTCTTATCTGTGTTCATCCGCGTTCATCTGTGGCTAAAATGTCTCCCTATGGAACTCGAACAAAATGCCACCGGTACCGCCACGCTCGTAGTTGGCCCACAGGACCTCGCGAGCTCGATTTCAAGTGACACAGGAGATGCTTTCCCGGCCGTGCTGGCCACGGCCTGCATGGTCGCATTAATGGAGATCGCTGCGTCTCGTGTGCTCCTGCCTTTGCTTGGTCCAGGAGAGTTGTCGGTTGGCGTCACTGTCGATATAACTCACACCGCCCCAACGCCGCTGGGCGCCGAAGTCACCGCGACTGCACGCTACGCCGGTCGCGAAGGAAAGCTCTATCTATTTGAAGTCAGTGCTGCTGATCGCGGCGGGGAAGTTGGTCGCGGATGGCACAAGCGGGCGATTGTCTCGAATGAACGGCTGCAAAGCGGCGCGGCAAAACGAGTTGGTTCGTAGCCACAGATTACACGGATTTTTAAAGCGATTTTAGCGTGACTTCCAGGGCGTCTGTGATTTCCGCGGGCGTGTGGTTGCGCGGGAACTCGATTGGATCTCCAAAGGTTATTGAGACTGTTCCGGGTCGGACAAAGTATTGGCGTCGCTTTTTTAACTCGAACAGGCCGTCCAGTTTTATCGGAACTACGGCCACGTTAAGCTCTGAGGCGAGTAGTCCGATGCCGGCCTTGAACGGCTGCATGTGGCCGTCCTTCGTTTCCTGTCCTTCGGGAAAAATCAAAATACTCCAACCCCTATCCACAGCGTCACCCGCGTAAGTAAAGCTCTGTCGAAATCCGCTCTGCCGCGGCAGCGAGAAGACGTTGAAGAGCGCCGCTCCAAGCGCGTATGCAAGTTTTGCTTTCGCACGAGCAAGGAACCCGAGGTTCGCGGGCGGATAACGCCAGTCGCGCAGATACTCGCCTGACATCGCAATCGCTAACCGTAGCCGCCAACGCCACGGCAACGCAGACAGGATCAGCCCAGCGTCGACGTCGGTAATATGATTTGCAATGAACAGTACCGGTTTCGCGACGTTGAGTTTTGCCAGTCGCTCATCGCCAATCACACGCGCACGGCACATGATCAGCGTCAACGGTAAAAGAAAGAGGTGATAGACCACCGGGCGGATCAACGTCATCGGAAAGCGCATGGCCCAGGCGGGATATGGATACGGAAGTGATTCAGCTTTTCCACGGCTAACGATCTGTTCGATATCACCCAAAGTCGTCGCTTCGGTGATCGCTGCTTCATCAAGCTCGATCTGATACTGATCCTCGAGCGCACTCAACAGCTCAACTCTACCCAGCGAGTCGAGTTTCAGATCGTCAGAAAGATTTGCCGAGAGACTGAGACCGCCGGATTGTACTTTGGCGATCCGGCTGATCACCGGAAGACTCAACGGCGCCATCGTGTCCTCCGCCGGTATCGTTGCTTTGACAGACTGATTGAGTAGCGGTTTTACGGCCTCTGCGACCTGGACTTTGATCACCTTTCTGGTGCCTGTGGTCCGCGGAAAATCATTCTTGGGCCACACGACCCAGTGCCGGATTCGCTGAAACTCCGCCAGTGAATCGTTAGCGCGTTGCACGGCCGCACTCAGGTCTGAACTCTGGTCGCGGGGAATGAGGACAGCAAGCGCCTCAGTGCCTCCAGTGAGTGGAATCACAGCACTTGCTTTGATCTCCGGCTGATGGTCGAGCGCCGCTTCGAGATCGGAAGGATAAATTTTGAGACCTGACGCAGTGACAATCGTCTCCTTGCTTCTGCCACGGAAATAGATGTTGCCGTCTGGTCCGATTTCGCCGATGTCGCCGGTGTGAATCCAACCCTGCTCGTCGGCGAGCGATTGACCGTTGCGGTTCCAGTAACCCGGTGACACGTTGTTACCACGCACGAGAATTTCGCCCTCATCGCTCAACTTTACTTCTTGGCCTGCCACAGGCTTTCCGATCGAGCCCTGCCGTATGCGAAACGGATGAGACAAACTCGTGAGTGAAGCAGTCTCCGTCATGCCGTAACCCTGAATGATTGCGTAACCAACGCGTCGCCAGAATGTTTCCGTTTCACTCTCGAGAGTGGCGCCGCCCGAAATAAACGCCCACAAGCGCCAGCCAAATTGGCGATGAACTTTTCGGAAGGTCCACCAGTTGCGCAGGAAGTGTCGTCGTTCAGCAGCGCTGAGTTGGTCGTCTAAAATTTGAGCGTCAGTCTTGACCTTTTCGCGCAGTGTTTCCAAAACGCGTGGCACAGTGACGACAACGTTGATGCGATCTTTCTTAACTGCCGCCACGATCTCCGAAGGTTTGTACGACTCGCGGAAATAGATTTCAGCGGCGAGGAATTGTGGAATGAAGATTCCCATCAACTGTCCAAAGACGTGGCTCAACGGTAGCAGGCAAAGAAAGCGCAATGGATGTACGAGGCGTTCCCACCGCGCGTATTTCTTGAACTCTTTTTCTATGGGAGCGAGGTTGGCGAGTAGATTTCGATGTGTGAGACAGACGCCTTTGGGTTCGGCGGTCGTTCCCGAAGTAAACACGATCTCGACCAGATCGTCAGGCTTCACTTCGACAGACGAATAACGCTGGTTTGAATGTCTCGCGATACGATCTTCAAGAGTGTTGAGTGCGAGGCGAGGGAGTTGAAGTTGCGGCTGTTCATTGTCGGCGAGCAGAAGTTTCGCGGAAACCTGTTGCTGAACTCGCTCGACGAAATCCGTCGCCGATTTGAGATCGAGTGGGACTACAACTGCGCCGCGCAGCAAGCAACCATAGAACGCCGCAATCCACTCAGGGCTGTTCTCGCCCCACACGAGCACGCGGTCACCGCGTCCGATCTCACGTGCTTCGAGTTCACGAGCAAATTGAAAAGCGGCTGAAGCGAGACGTGCGTAGGACCATCTTGCGGTTCTCAGTCCACGCCAGTGAGCAACCGCAGTCTCGTCGCCGTGGGCGATACAGTCATCGAGAAAGCTGATCAGCGTTTCCCGCTCGACGTAAGCTCTTACAGGATTTACAAGATTTTTCAGGATTGTCAGGCTCATCTTGACCCAATCAATCCCAATTCTAGCGCGCCTTTACTGCGCCCACACTCTCAGTCGTGCAGCTTATTCAGGTGCCACAAGCGTCGTTGCCCAAAGAGGTTTTACCTCGGTTCTTCTCCTTCGATGACTAATTCGTTCTTCACACTGAACAGCCCCGGCACGCCGCGCGCGCGAATGTAAGCGAGTTGCGCGTCGCCCTTGTTGGCGACAACCCCTTTGAGTGTTGCGTGTCCGCGATTGACGATCAAATGAATCGGCGGCACAGATTGTGTTGCGTAACGAAATAGCGGAGAGTTGAAGTTGTAGATCGCTCTGTACAAGGCCCGGCGTAGCCGGTCGTCATTTGGAGAAAGAGGCAATACTTCGATCTGATTATTCACTCGCGATACACCTTCGACGTCCTTCACTCGTCCCTCCGCGTCTGACTTCGTTGTATCTCTAACAACCTGACCACGCAGGACGACGGTGTTATCGGGTTGTACCTCGAACTCGAGCCAATCAAACACACCGTAGTAAGGCAGCATTCTGAGTTCGTGCCTGACTTCACGAACAAGACGTGGGTTAACCTGACTGCGAGCCACGAGGGGCTGGCCCAGAACCGTCAGTAGTACCAAGATCGAGAACACTCTCATACGACACCTCCACAACCTCTATCTGCCACAAAAGGCACAAAAAGCACAAGAAGGAAACCTGAATCAGTTTCCTCCTTTTTTGTGCTTTTTGTGCTCTTTTGTGGCTAACTTTTTGTGGCTAACTACTGGCCGATTGGTTTATCGCTGGCGGTCGCCGGCTGAGCATCATTCACGTGAATGGTGTTTGTATCAGAGTCGACGTAATAGAAATTCTTGCCCGTGGCGGAAACGCCGGTCGGCACCTGGGGGTCGGCGTTGATTGTGTAACCTGCCTGCGAGGAAGTTGACTTCGGAATTACCTTCATCGTGTAGACGTAACCGTCTACGACCGGTGTGGTGCCGTCGAACCGGCTGTCAAGGAGGTTCTCTTTACGCATCTCTTCAAAGGTTCCAAATGAAGTGCGTTGATGAGCGTTGAAATAGAGCATTTGTTGCTCGGCAATGGAGCGGAGCGTCTTAACGGCGGCCGCTTCGTTTGCAGCCCTGACGGCGGCGCGCCAGCCCGCGATTCCGACGCCGATCAGAATGCCTATGATGGCGATAACGATCATCAACTCGATCAGCGAAAAGCCGCGCTGGTTTTTCCTGGTATTATTAAGGGGTTTCATATTCACTCTCCTCGGGCACTTACACGAAGCTTTCACATTTCGGTTCCGATTTCTGCTCCGCTTGCCCATCCTCCGTACGCGCCTTAGTCTACTACAGGAGTGCGCCCCGGGTCACATTGGTCACATTGCACGGACAGCCAACTTTTCCGTGCGGGGCGTGCTCTTAGCATGTAGAATGCAGGCCAATTCATGCGGAACCTCGAACCAATCAGCGGCGGACAGATAACCAGCGCCAGTGCCATCGAGCAGATCGAGCGGCTGCAGAGCGCTGTCGAAACTGTCATTAAAGGCAAGCCGGAGGCGATTCGGCTGGCCATTGTGACGCTGATCGCTGGTGGTCATTTGCTGGTCGAGGACGTTCCGGGCGTGGGGAAAACGACCCTGGCCCACGCGCTCGCGCGCGCACTCGATTGTAATTTCCAGCGGATCCAGTTCACTTCCGACCTGCTGCCGTCAGACGTGATTGGCCTTTCCGTCTATAACCAGCATAGCGGCCTGTTTGAATGGAAGCCCGGACCTGTTTTTGCCAACGTGGTCCTTGCTGACGAGATCAATCGCACGACTCCTAAAACTCAGTCAGCGTTGCTCGAGGCCATGGCCGAGCGGCATGTAACGGCGGAAGGCGTAACACATCATCTGCCGGCTCCGTTCATTGTGGTGGCGACGCAGAATCCCATCGAGCATCACGGTACATACCCGCTGCCGGAGTCGCAACTTGATCGCTTCATGTTGAGATTGCGTATCGGTTATCCGGCGCCGGTTGATGAGCAAAAGATTCTCCGCGATCGCGAATATACGGATCCGCTCGACGAGGTTGTGCCGGTAATGACGGCGTCCGAAGTCGTCGAGCTGCAACAGGCTGTGATGTCCGTTGCGGTCGACGATGCACTTGTTCATTACCTGATGCGGATTGTTGCTGCGACACGCAACTCAGAGATGCTGGACCTGGGCGTGAGTCCGAGAGGCACTTTGTCGCTGTTCCGTGCCGCGCAGGCTTTAGCGTTGGGTGAGGATCGAACTTACTGTATCCCTGACGACATCAAGCGACTGGTGGTGCCGGTGTTTGCACATCGAATTGTAGTCAGTTCGCGATTCTCATCGTCGCTCCGCCGCAGTGAAGAAGCCGAAGCCGTCCTCAACGAGATTTTAAAAACTGTCAGTGTCCCGCTGTGAAGTGCTCTTCTCGGTGCAATCTCTGTGTCCTCTGTGTCTCTGTGGTGGCTGGGATTGAGAAAAGCAACAGCCACAGAGACACAGAGGACACAGAGATTGCACAGAGATGAAGTCAGAACTCAAGTTAGATCGCGCCGCTTTGGGTTCACCTAAGACGTCGTGGCTGCGCGTGATTCTGGGAACGGTACTCGTTCTTGCCGGGCTGACGTCTGCACTCGTGACGGTCCTCGCTCGTCGCGCGGACGAGAGTGGGCTCGCGGGCGCCGCGGCGATTCTGTCACTGCTGATCGCTTTGTTGCTGACGATCTTTATTGTCCCGCCTCTCGCGCGTTCTGCCAGAGCTGAAGTAGCCAACATTGATTTTCCATTTGAACCGACGAGCGGTGGTGGTGTGTTTCTGGTGATCATCATCGTGGTCGGATTCGCGGCGTGGAATACTGGCAACAACTTGCTGTTCCTCGTGTTCTCGCTGCTTTGTTCGACGATGTTCATAGGCTGGGTGGCGGCGCGCTCTTCGTTGCGCGACCTGACTGTTTCGGCGCGTTTTCCGGATCACATCTTTGCGGCTGAGCCCGCGCCCGTGATCGTGACGCTTCGCAATACGAAGCACGTCCTGCCATCGTTTTCGATCCTAGTTGAAGCGCGTGGTCCAGGTAATGATGCAGATGCGACTCCAAAACGACGTCGCCGCCACATCAAACGTTTACTCGCTTACTTCAGTTACGTGCCGCACAATGCTGCGGCCGAGCAGAGAGTTGAACAACTCTTTCCGAATCGTGGCCATGTGCTGATTGATGGTTTTGAGTTGTCGACGCGATACCCGTTTGGGTTCTTTCGGCGCCGTCGTCGTTTGCGTGCGCGCGATGTTGACATCATTGTTTATCCCAAACCGGAAGCGATTGGCGATGAGTTGCACTTGTTGCCGATGTATGCGGGGCGAGTACCTGCGACGCGTCGTGGCGCCGGGCACGATCTGTTTTCGCTTCGTGACTATCAGCCACAGGACGATCTGCGTCACATTGATTGGAAAGCAACTGCGCGATCGAGACGTCTCACTGTGCGAGAGTTCACTTCGGAGGATGAGAGACGAATCACAATTGTGCTGGACACGCAACTTCCGCGTGGAGCGGAGCAGGAGTTGTTCGAACGATTTGAACGTGGTGTAGTTCAGGCGGCATCGTTGATAAAGCACTTCATTGATGAGCGCGCCGAGGTCAGCCTCGTGCTGGGTAACGACCTTGGACCATTCGGTTCAGGCATGGAGCATCTCTATCGCTGTTTGCGCCGGCTGGCTCTGGTTACGCCGGTTGATACTGATAAACCGGAAATTGAGTCGGTGAATGTGAGTCGGAGCGTGGTCGAGCATGACTATGCGATTTTGTTGACGGCGGCCGCTCCCGGGTCGATCCCGGCGAGCGTCTGGCGCACTAGCCACGTGATTTATTTGTAGCCACAAAAAGCAAAGCACAAAAAGAAAAATTTAGATGGCACTAAATACTGCGAGCGAGGTTTCGGTCGCGTCTAACCAGATTACCGCTTATTCACGTTCAACGATCGTTTTGATCGGTCTATGTTTCATTCTTTCGGGGGCGACAGGGCTGATTTATGAAGTGCTCTGGGCGCGCATGTTGGGTCTCGTGTTTGGGGCCACGACGCTCGCGGTCAGCACTGTGCTTGCAGCTTTTATGGGCGGGCTTGCACTTGGAAGTGCGTTGGCCGGCAAGCTAGCTCAAAGGATCAGGAAACCGCTGAGTGTGTATGGGTTGATGGAGATTCTCATCGCTCTGTACGCGCTGTTGGTTCCGTTGTTGTTTCGTTGGATCGATCATGTATACGCGTTGATCTGGCAACAACTTCAGCCCGGATACTTCACGTTCAGTCTCTGGCGTTTCTTTCTTTCAGGTGTTGTGCTGCTCGTGCCCACGACCTTGATGGGGGCTACGTTGCCAGTGCTTGCAGCAGCTCTCATTCGATCGTCGGGAAGAGATTCAAACTCAGTAACCCGGCTATATGCGTGCAATCTTGTGGGTGCAATTCTGGGTACACTTGCAGCGGGCTTTGTGTTGTTGCCTTGGCTTGGTGTTCGAACCACGATCGCTGTTGCGGCAGCGCTGAATATTATCGTCGGCGCGATTGCGATCTTTTTACAGCGTAAAGCTCAGTCACACGCTGAGGTTTTGCAGGAGGTGGAAGTCGAAGACTCGGCTGTGGTGGACGATGGTCGGGGATTCTGGTTCTTCGCCGCACTCGTGTCTGGTTTTGTCACTATCGGCACACAGGTTTCATGGACGCGCGTCCTCACCATGATCATCGGATCGAGTACGTATGCGTTCAGTATCGTTGTCGCATTATTTTTGATTGGACTCGCAATCGGAGCATGGATAGTTGCTCGCAAGGATCGAGCGCATAGATTGCGTTCGACGATTCTGGTTGTCGAAGTGCTCACGGCGGTCAGTTTGCTTTTCAGTCTGTATGTCCTCAACGCAATTCCTGCCCTGCTAATTAATCTTGGTTTGCGGTTTCAAGTTGCGTCATGGATTGGTCTACTCGCTTTGCAGATCCTCTCCGCGACGCTGTTGATCCTTGTGCCGGCGGTGTTGATGGGAATGGTGATGCCGTTGGTGCTCGTTTGGGCCAGTAGTGAAGGGAAGAAAGCCGTCGCGCGCGTGGGTCGAAGTTATGCGATCAATACCGTTGGCGCGATCGCGGGTGCGTTTCTCACCGGGTTTATTTTTATTCCGAAAGCTAGTACGAGATTCACACTGCTATTTGCAGCGACGTGTTGTTTGGTCGTTGCAGGTCTCGCGTATCGTCCTATTACTGGCGACCCCGCACTAAAACGCAGTCTTGCGATCGGGTTAAGTTTCGTATTCGTCATCCTGCTCTTTGTCGTTGCGCCTCGAATGAATCTCGCAGATCTTTCTATCGGTGCTTACGACAGTCTCGTGCGCGTGATCGCACAAACGCGCGAGGGAGTGCAGGAAGGGGACACCACGGCTGGACCAAACATCCATGAGCTTTTGATGTACCAGGAAGGACCAACTGCAACCGTGTCTGTGCGTCGCGATGCGGACACTGTTTCAATGGCAATCAATGGACGCACAAACGCGTCCGACAGTATCTACGACATGCCGACGCAAGTGATGCTCGGACAATTGCCGCTGCTGATTGCGCCGAGGATCGACAACGGCTTGATAATCGGTTATGCGACGGGCGTGACAGTTGGCGCAATGTTGCAGTCGCCGATTCAGTCTGTGACGTGTGTTGAGCTCGAGCCGGGAACTGTTGCCGGATCGGAGTTCTTCAATCACATCAATAACCGGCCGCTTGATGACCCGCGCACGACTTTGATCATCGACGATGCGCGAACGTTTTTGCGTGTGACGCCGAATCGGTACGACATCATCGTGAGTGAGCCGAGTCACCCGTGGGTGCCCGGAGTCGCGAATCTGTTTACGCAGGAGTTCTTTGAATTGGGGCGAGCGCGTTTAAAAGACGATGGGATCTGGGTGCAGTGGGTGCAGATCTATCAGCTCTCGACGGAGAGTTTGCGGTCAGTGTTGGCGACGTATCACAAAGTTTTCCCGCACGTGCTGGTGTTTCGGGTCGGTGGTTTGAATAAGGGTAAGGATTTGTTGCTGATTGGAAGCAACCGGCCGTTGAATCTCGATCGATTAGCGGAGCGGATGGCAGATCAGCGAATAACGGCTGAACTCGCGCGGGTTAATTTGAAGTCGGAGGCTGATGTCAGAGGATGGTTTGTTTGTGACGAGTCAAAACTTGGACCAGCCGTAGCAGGCGCGAAGATTAATACCGACGACAACATGCACATCGAGATGACCGTGCCGCGTGAGACGTTTCGACCGCTGATGCAGAACAATGCGGAGTGGGTGCAGGCCTTGGCTAAATGAAGCCACGGATGAACACGGAAAAAGATCGGATTTATTATCCGTGTTTATCTGTGGCTAAGTTTTCTGCCGCCGCTTCGCCGCTGCGAATGCAATCAGGAATTCCGGCGCCGCGATAGGAGTTGCCGGCGAGCGCCAGCCCGGGAAGTTCTGCGACGAGCTTTTCTATTTCGTTTACCCGATCGAGGTGGCCCACTTCGTATTGCGGCATCGATCGTTCCCACTTCGCCACTTCAATAAAACACGGATCTTCGCGGATTTTTAATAATTCACGCAGATCAGTTTCTACTCTCGTGGCAATTCCTGCTTCGTCGAGCGCAAAGATCTCCGGTTGCAACGCGCCACCTGCAAAGGCGCGAAGCAGGACGTGTTCGTCTGGAGCGCGATCCGAAAACTTCACACTGCTGAATGTGCATGCGATCAAAGATCGCTTTTCGATGAAGGGAACGACAAAGCCGAATCCGTTGAGTGGATGTGCGATCGCTGATCGCCGGTAGCCGAAGTTGATTGTTGCTGTCGAAGCGTACTTGATGGCCTTGAGTTTTTGCGCGAGTAGATCGCTCGTGTCACTCAGCAGCGACGCCGCGATGTGTGCAGGGACGGCTAGGCAAATAGCGTCCGCCTGAAGTTGCTCGCCGGTGTGCGTTGTGATTGTCCAGCCTGAATCTCTTCGTGTCAGTGTCTCGACACGCGTATTCATTCGAATCTCTGCTTTGATCTGAGCGAGTGCATCCGCCAACACCTGCATGCCGCGATCGAACGACAGAAACAAACTGTAACGCGCGCCACTGGTGCCGATCTTTTGCGCGCGGCCCTGGCGCAACATCGCGAGTATCAGACTCCGGTGTTTTTGTTCCATGTCGAGGAATCGCGGAAGCGTTGCGCGCAGGCTGAGCGTTTCGGGATCGGCCGTGTAAATGCCACCGACC
>DASTVU010000382.1:0-4179 GCA_035758935.1 Pyrinomonadaceae bacterium
GGCGTTTGCTATCAAATCTACAACGGCGTTCTGAAATGCGAACGCGCTGAAGTGATGGAAGGTGCGTACACTGGGCCAGAGTTCTCTAACGACGAGATTCGTGCAGCCCTGGACCGGAGCGGATTGGCTTTTGAAAGCTACCCCGACGATGAAGTTACAAAACGTGCGGCACAAGACATCGCTGCAGGCTTGGTGGTCGGATGGTTTCAGGGTCGGATGGAATTCGGACCACGCGCGCTTGGCAACCGATCGATCGTTGTAGATCCGCGCCGTGCTGAAATGAAGGACATTCTCAACGATCGGATAAAGAAACGGGAACCGTTTCGGCCCTTTGCTCCTTCGATTCTCGAAGAGCGGGTTGGCGATTATTTCGAACAGACACATCCGGCGCCGACGATGTTGATGGTCTATCAGATCAGAGACGAACGACGAAATGAAATTCCTGCAGTTACGCACGTCGATGGCTCCGGCCGTTTGCAAACTGTTTCGCGCACGGTGAACGAGCGTTATTATCAGCTGATCTCAGACTTCGCTGAGTTAACGGGCGTGCCGGTGATTCTCAACACGTCGTTCAACGAGAACGAGCCGATTGTTTGCACACCACACGAGGCGATTGAGTGTTTTAGAAAGACGAAGATGGATGTGCTGTATCTTGGAGATTTTGCGGTGCGACGAAAGGATTAGGCGATGCGGATTCTAGTCACAGGGGGTGCGGGCTTCATCGGCTCGCATCTTTGCGAGCGGCTCGTCGGTGAAGGCAACGAAGTGCTTTGCCTCGACAATTTTTTCACCGGCAGGCGTGAGAACATCTTTCACTTGCTCGACAATCCACGGTTCGAGCTGATCCGTCATGACGTGACGGAGCCGATACTCCTGGAAGTGGATCAGATCTACAACCTCGCGTGTCCCGCATCGCCCGTTCACTACCAGTACAATCCGGTCAAGACAGTCAAGACCAACGTGATGGGCGCGATCAACATGCTCGGCCTCGCCAAGCGTGTGCGCGCGCGTATTCTCCAGGCCTCGACTTCCGAAGTCTACGGTGATCCACTCGTCCACCCTCAAACAGAAGACTACTGGGGCAACGTCAATCCCATCGGTATTCGTTCCTGTTATGACGAAGGCAAGCGCATCGCCGAGACCCTGATGACCGACTATCACCGGCAGAACAACGTGGACATTCGCATCGCGCGCATCTTCAACACGTATGGACCACGAATGTTGGAAGACGATGGCCGCGTAGTTTCAAACTTCATCGTTCAGGCTCTCCGGGGCGAGCCGTTGACACTCTACGGTGAGGGCCAGCAGACACGCTCATTCTGTTACGTTGATGATTTAGTCGAAGGACTAATCAAGCTCATGAACGTCGAGGGCGTCCACGAACCGGTAAATCTCGGTAATCCGGGTGAGTTTACGATCATGCAACTGGCGGAAGAGGTAGTGAGAACCTGTGACTCGAGGTCCGGATTTACTCATCTGCCATTGCCCGCCGACGATCCGCGACAACGCAAACCCGACATCGGCAAAGCGCGTTTGCTGCTTGGCTGGAATCCGACAATACCATTACGTGAGGGTCTGAAGAAAACAGTTGAGGACTTCAAGGCAAGAGTCAACGTTTAGTTGAAAATCCTGCTCCTCAATCAGTGTTTCTACCCTGATGTGGTCTCTACGGCACAACACCTCACTGATCTCGCCACGACTCTTGCTTCACGCGGACACAAAGTAACAGTCATCGCCAGCGATCGCGGGTATGACGATCCCTCGACTCGCTTCAAGCGTCGCGAACACTGGAACGGAATCGACATCATTCGGATCCCGGCGGCATCTTTTGGAAAGAGCAGCAGATGGCGACGCGTCTTGAACTTTGGCAGTTTTATGCTGCTGTGTTCGCTTCGTCTGCTGTTTCTGCGTCGATTCGACGTCGTAGTTGCTCTCACATCGCCACCGCTAATCTCATTTCTTGCAGCACTCTTCGTAAAACTCAAGGGCGGCAGCTTTTGCTTCTGGGTAATGGACCTAAACCCGGATGAGGCGATCGCGGCCGGCTGGCTCGAACAGAATTCGGCAACGAGTCGAATCTTGCAGCGGATGTTGAATTACAGCGTGAAGGTCGCATCGCGCACGGTAGTGCTCGATCGCTTCATGAAGGGACGAGTGATTGCCAAAGGTGTCGATCCGACGCGAGTCACAGTCGTGCCGCCGTGGTCACATGACGACGAGGTTGTCTATTCGGCAGCGGGAAGGGAAGAGTTCCGGCAACAGCACGGACTGTCTGACAAGTTTGTGGTGATGTACTCGGGCAATCATAGCCCGTGTCATCCACTCGATACCTTGATCGATGCTGCTGGTGTTCTTCCGGAGATCGTCTTTTGTTTCGTTGGCGGCGGCAGCGAACAGGCAAAGGTGCGCGAATCCGGTTTGAGCAACGTGAGGTGTTTGCCGTATCAGCCGCTGAACGAACTCTCAAACTCTCTATCCGCTGCTGATCTTCATGTCGTGGTGATGGGTGACAAGTTCGTCGGCATTGTTCACCCGTGCAAGGTCTACAACATTCTCTCGATTGGTGCTCCGGTCCTCTACATCGGTCCGGAGCAGAGTCACATCACTGACATTGCAACGCAGCATGGCCAGTTCTTTCTAGCGCGTCATGGCGATGTTGATGCTGTTGTGAAAGCAATTCCTCAGGCAATGCAACACAAGCGGTCCAGGCCGGTGATGTCGTTCTCAAAACAGACGCTCCTGCCGGAGCTAATCGCCCTCATCGAAACGGGACAGGATTTACAAGAGGTTTCAGGATTAACCCCATCGCCAGGGAGGTAATCATCTTTGAAAACATATTTCGCTCTGTTTTCAATTGCGACTGTGGCTTCGCTGATAACCACGCCCCTCATCCGCCGGCTATGTGAACGCTACAAATTACTCGACGTGCCGCTCGATGGCCGGCGCATTCATCGTCGAGCTGTGCCACGTCTTGGCGGCGTTGCACTCTATCTCTCGTGTCTGGCCGCGCTCTCGATGCTGCCGTTTGTCGACAATTTGCTCACGCAGACACTGAGCGGCTTCAAGTCTGAGTTCCTTACGCTACTGATTCCTGCAACGCTCGTGTTGCTGCTCGGTGCGTACGACGATTTGCGTGGCACTAACGCAACCGTCAAGTTTTTGGGACTCGGGCTCATTGCCACGTTGTTTTATGCGATGGGTGGTCGCATCGATGCGCTTTCGATTCCTCTTGTCGGCTCGGTGCAACTACCAACGATAGTGTCTTTCATCGTCACGGTCGTTTGGCTCGTCGGCATTGCAAACGCTTTCAATCTTATCGACGGGTTAGACGGCCTCGCGTCAGGCGCCGCTCTGTTCTCATCGCTTGTCATACTGGGCGTTTCGGTTTCGCAGGAACGATCGTTGACGATCGTTGTGGCGCTTGTGTTGTGTGGAGCGCTCGCTGGATTCCTTCGTTACAACTTCAATCCCGCGTCGATCTTTCTTGGTGATTCCGGATCACTCTTCACCGGATTTCTCCTCGCGGCGTTGTCGGTGTTGGGGACGCAGAAGGCAACGACTGCAGTTGCGATCGTCGTCCCGATTCTCGCTTTCGGCTTTCCGGTTGTTGATACGGCGATGACGATGAGCCGGCGGCTAGTGAGTCGCAAGCCTGTGTTTCAGGGTGACAACGAGCACATCCATCACATGTTGCTTGCGCGCGGCTGGTCGCAACGGCGGGCCGCCCTCGTGCTCTACGGTGTTTGTGCGTTGTTTGGCTTGGTGGCGCTGATCTTTCCCGCGACCGGATCGAAGTTGACTGGCTTCATGTTGTTTGTGATTTCGGTGGCGGTGATCATCGCCGTGGGCCACCTTCGCTATCACGAGGTCGACGAGTTGCGCGCCGGTGTCAAACGCACGGTGGGCGATCGTCGTTTGCGTGTGGCGAACAACATCAGAGTCAGACGCTCGGCGTTGGCCCTCTCAAAGGCTTCAGATCTGCACGAGATGTTTGAGGCGACGCGTCACTTGCTCGACTTCGGCGAATTCAGTTTTGCAAATGCTCAGGTGGGCCAGGCTGGTCGGGCTGATATGAATGAGCGCGCTTACAGTGCGAGTTTGCAACGTCATCCGAAACAAGTACTCGAATTTCGGAATGGCCGCGTGTCTTGGTCCTGGTCTGAAAAGTCAGAGGATATG
>DASTVU010000383.1:0-4200 GCA_035758935.1 Pyrinomonadaceae bacterium
GGAAGAGCGGCTGGATGTCGAGACCCGCCGGGCGCAGGCTTTGTTGGACGCTGAAGCTGCCGAGAAGGCAAGAGAAGCAGCCGCTGACAACGTGATAAAAGCTTCGGGCCTGTTGAACGATTTGCGACGGGAGTTGGAAACCGAAAGCGAATCGCTGACGCAACAGCGCGCCGCAGCGGCTGCCGCTTCGGAACGTCGCCGCGCTACCTCTGCCGAAGTGCGACGAACTGAAAGCGAACTCGCCGACTTTGCTGCCCGAGTTGATCGATACCGAATGGATCTCGCAGAGATGGGTGGCCGCAGTGACGAGTTGAAACTCTCGATCGCCGATCTGGAACTGGCAGCAAGTTCGGTTGAGAGTGATCGTGCTCGTGAGGAAGAGCAGATTGCAGAGCTCTCAAACAGGTTGCAGGAAGCTCGCAGACAGGCTGACGAATATTCCGAAGAGTTGTCTGATTTGAATCGTCGCGCGGCTGAAGTGCGCGATTCCCGTGGCGCTCTAGAGGTACAGCGAGCAGAGGCACAGGCACGCCAGACGTTTGTTCATGAAAACTGCCAGACGGAGTTGGGCCAGTCGCTTGAAGATCTTGCACGTGAGCTAACTTTCCCGGAAGACTTCGATCTCGATGCGAGCCATTCGCGTGTCGAAGAGATGCGCAACCGGCTCGAAGGCTTTGGCGCCGTGAACATGATGGCGCTCGAAGAGCTTGCGGAGGCAGAACAGCGTTTACTCTTTCTCACGGTTCAGCGCCAGGATATCGTCGAAGGAATTTCAGCGACCGAAGAAGCGTTGCGAGAGATCAAACGTCGTTCGCGCGAACGCTTCCGTCAGGCGTTTGAGCAGATCAACAAGAACTTCAGCGCGTTGTTCCAGGAGTTGTTTGGTGGCGGACGCGGCGAGATGAGTCTTATCGACGCCGACGATGTGCTCGAATCCGGTATCGACGTAGTCGCCCAGCCGCCGGGTAAACGTCTGCAAAATGTATTGCTGTTGTCGGGTGGTGAAAAGGCTATGGCGGCGCTTGCACTCGTGCTGGGAATCTTCCATTATCGCCCGGCGCCGTTTTGTTTGTTGGACGAAGTCGACGCTCCACTTGACGAAGCCAACGTGGGACGCTTTACTGATAAGGTCGTCCAGATGTCCGTTGACACGCAGTTCATTGTTATCACACATAACAAGAGGACGATGGAAATGGCGCGTGCGCTTTATGGCGTGACCATGGAGGAGGTAGGTGTCTCGAAGTTAGTATCGGTAAAATTTGAGTGAGTAAGAAAAAGTCACTGTTGCATGGTCTCCCCGCCGCGCTGATAGTTTTGAGCGCGGCGATTTCCATTTGTGCTCAGAATCAGCCGGGCGTGAAGCCTAATTCGCGTCCACAGCAGGTGGCAGACTCTTCTTCGGTCAGCGACGCGGCGAAGACTGATGCAGTCAAATACACCTATGAGTTTTCGCAGCCCAAGTTTTACATCAAACACATCGTTCTCGAACACGATGCAAATGGACGAGGCACGGTTACGTTTGAGCGGTTGAATGAAGACACGCCGATCAGTGAGCCGATAGAGCTTTCCACCGAGGCGCTCGCTCGCATCACGTCTTCGTGGCAGGCGTTGCAGTTTCTTGAGAGTGATACAAACTACCAGTCAGACAAACAGTTTCCTCATCTTGGCACGATGCGCATCGGCATGCAGCGTGGTGAGCGCAAACGAGTCGCTGAATTCAATTGGACGAATAACTCAGTCGCTTCGAAGCTGATTAATGAGTACCGCAAGGCTGCGGATCAGGCGATGCTGGTGTTCGATATCGCCCTCGCAAGGGAGAACCAGCCGCTGAATGCGCCAAAGCTGATGGAGCTTTTCGAGACACTTTTGAAACGGGATGGGTTGTCCGATCCCCGCCAGCTGCTCAAACTGCTTCAGGACCTCAGCACGGACGAACACATCCCGCTCATCGCCCGTAACCACGCCTTACGGTTGATAAAGAAAATCGAAAAGCCATAAATCTCTTGTCAATCATGCAAATCATGTAAATCCTGTAACAGGATTTTGCATGATGTACAAGATTGACAAGATTAAATGCTGACCAAAGACGAATATATTGTTGAGGTTTGGGAGTCGATGGGGACGGAGGTTGTGGGTGCCTCCGAACTTGAGCTGATTGAGGACGCACTCGTAGAACGTTTTGGATCTACTGCTAGTCCCGCATCAATCGCTCGCGTGCTCGCAGATAATGGGGCGCGACTCGGACATCCCGAGATTCTTCAAGCTGACGCCCGGTGGCGTGAGAAACAGTCGCTCTTCACTGCGGATGACCTCGAATTCGCCAACCTTGATTCCGCCATCCGACTGATCAATAAAATTGAGCAACTGCGGCAGCAGTCTGAAAACGTGGAACGCCTGCGGCAAGCGGTTCGATCGCTAAAAAGTGAACTCGAATCATTTGCGGCCACCAACCCACTAGCGGCTGAAGTCGCCCAGTGGCTGACAGTTTGGCTGCAAAACCCGCAGATCTTCGCGGAATGGCTGACTTTACGGCAGAATACGGCCGAATTTCACGAGCGCTTTCTTTCCTGAACTCGCCGCCAAGATTCTGGAACTTTCCCACGTTTCGGAACGAATACCAATGACCGGCGGTCAAGCAGGCTTAATGAACCTAAAAAACGACCTTAGCGATACCGAATTATTACGGTCGATGCTGGCGGGCGACGATGAAGCACTAACCCTCCTCTATCGTCGCCGCCAGGCCGGGGTGTATCGTTTTGCCCTGCAAATGAGCGGGTCGAAATCGATTGCTGAGGACGTCACCCAGGAAGTCTTCCTGTTCCTGATGCGTGACGGACATGTTTTTGACCCGGCCCGCGGGTCAGTGAGCGCATTTCTTTTCGGTGTTGCCCGAAATTTCGTGCTCCGGCGTTTGCGAGTCGAACAACTGCTGGCGCCGCTCAACGACGAATCGGACGACGACATTCCTGTGCTGCAAGCCGGCACGGATTTGTGTCCGCTTGAAGATCTGACGCGTGCGGAGACAATTGAGTCGGTGCGCAAGGCAGTATTGAGTTTGCCGGCGAAATATCGTGAAGTGGTCGTGTTGTGCGAGCTTCAGGACGTCAGTTATGGCGAGACGGCAGAGATTTTGGGGTGCGCGATCGGGACGGTCCGTTCGCGTTTGCACAGGGCGCGGGCGCTTCTGCTTGCCAAGTTGCGGCCGGTGGGGGAGTTTGAAGAAGCGAGTTCGGCGACTGTGAAGTCAGCGAGGTGTTTCGCATGAACTGTCAAAAATTTGAAGGTGTTGTGAGTGAGTTGGCTCGCGGTCAGATGATGGCTGCCGAGCAACGAGGCGAGGCACTGGCTCACAGTGACGCGTGCGAGGATTGCGCGATGCGTCTGCGCGACGAAGAGATGTTGACGCGCGGATTGCACTCGCTAGCCGCAGAGATGGAATCACTGGAGGCGCCCGCGAATATCGAAGACAACTTGCTCATGGCTTTTCGTGCGCGTCAGGCGGTTGTTCCGGCGCCGATTCCCCAAAGGCGGTCACACTCGGCTTATTGGTTGGCGGCAGTTGCTGCGATGTTATTGATTGCGATCAGCGTGTTTGTGTTTCGTTGGACCAATCGACCCGTTGATGAGCCTCAACAAGCCGGCCGGCAGGAAGAGCCGCAAAGGAAGCCTCAAATTGTGGAGAATCCCACACCGCAGTTGGCTAGTAATCCTACGGTTTCGGGTGACGATGTTTTGCCAATACATCCGAAGCCAAAGCGAAATCGCGCGAGTTTTCGTCGGCCTGCCAACGCGCAAGTCGCAAATCACGTGACGAACGAAATTGCAACAGACTTTATTCCGCTCAGTTACATGAGTACTGCGAGTCTTCAGGATGGCGGGCAGATAGTTCGAGTTCAGTTGCCCCGTTCGGCACTCGCGAACTTCGGTCTTCCGGTCAACATGGACCGTTACAACGAGAAGGTTAAGGCTGATGTTTTATTCGGGGTCGATGGGACGGCCCGCGCCATACGTTTTGTTCAGTAGCTCTGAAAGGAAAGAGAAGATGAAAAGAATATCTGAAGTTCTGGTTGCGACCCTCGTGTCGCTAGCCTTCGCAAGTGTCGCTTTTGCGCAGCAGGCTGGACCGGAAGGCAACGTCATAATCAGGCAGCGCGTAATGCAGGGACCGGAAGGTGGACCACCACCACCGCCGGACGCGAA
>DASTVU010000384.1:0-8266 GCA_035758935.1 Pyrinomonadaceae bacterium
GTCTCAATCGTCTGTGAGTCTTCGACGGTGACGACGCCATCTTTACCAACCTTTTGCATTGCTTCGGCGATCAGCTTGCCGATCGTATTGTCACCATTCGCGGAGATTGAGCCTACCTGGGCGATCATGTTTTCCGTTACCGGTTTCGACGCTTTCTTGATCTCCTTGATCGCGCGTGCGACTGCTTTATCGATACCGCGCTTCAAAGCAATCGGGTTGGCCCCTGCAGCCACTGCTTTTACGCCCTCGCGAAAGATGGCCTGTGCCAACACGATTGCCGTGGTCGTGCCATCGCCGGCCACGTCGCTGGTTTTTGCCGCCACCTCTCGTACCATCTGGGCGCCCATATTCTCCATCGCGTCCTTAAGGTCAATCTCTTTCGCGACGGTAACACCATCTTTGGTAATGGTGGGGCTGCCAAATTTGCTGTCGAGTACGACGTTGCGTCCCTTTGGACCAAGGGTGATTTTTACCGTGTCGGCTAGTTTATTCACACCGCGAAGAATTGCCGCACGTGAGTGTCCGCCAAAAGTTATCTGCTTTGCCATTAACTTTGTTCTCTATGACTATGCCGGGTTTCGGTGCTTGAAAAGGTTCATCGCCAGAACAATAACCGCTGCTATTAGTAACAGGTGAATCAAGCTACTCGTGACAAAGCCACCGTAAAACCCAACCAGCCAGAGCAGCAACAACACTACAAGAATTGTCCACAACATCGATCGTTTCTCCTTAATTTAATATTTAGATCAACTCGTGAGACTGGACTATGCGAGCCGAGCCGTCTGTGCGCCAGACCACATACGTGTTATCCTGCATATGGTCAGGTTGCTGGATAGGCCTTCATCAATTCTTTATCAGTAGTGAGAAAACAAAATCCACATAAGCGGTATAACGCACAGACGACGTCGCCCAGGGATGGTATAAGTCCTTCATGGGGGACATTTACGTCATGCAACGGGCGAACGGCGATCTGTTTGCGCTTGACCATCAGGGTCGCACCTGCGTGCCACTGTTTCATAGCAGCGGTGACGCGATGACAGCACGTTCCCGTAACGGCGACATGCTGCTTTTTAAGCCGGTAGTCCTCAATCCTCGCTTGCTCCGGGAAATTACACCCAAAGAGGATCGAAATGACGTTGACTTTTTGCTGGTGAAGGATCCGTTGCGGAACCTGAAACGTGGTGGCCTGGTGGACCACGCAGAACTCTTCTCATTTCTGGAGAGGTGAGGGAAATCCTAGTGACCACGGTTAGTTTTTAATACGACATTTAATCAGGAGAAATCATGGAAGAGAAGATCGTTTACAAGATTGGAGATCGGGTCGACCAAATGTGCGTTACCTGTAATGAGGAGCGCGGTCATATCGTGGTCTCAGTGACCACGACAGGCAGGATTACGCGCGTCAGTTGTCCAATGTGTCAATCACGCGTCACGTATCGTGCCGGGGGAACACGTCGTGCTTCCACTCAGTCCGTTGCGCCATACGATAGGGCGCGAACGTATCGTAAGGGACAGATGTTGACGCATCCCACGTTTGGCGAGGGTGAGGTAACCGCGATCATTGAACCACAGAAGATGGATGTCTTATTTGCGGATCGCATACGGCGAATGATCCATGCTCATTCGTAACCGGTAGGAATTGAGTGGGGCGACCACAGACGGGCCGCCCCTTACTTTTTAGTCCTTCGATCGCTTCTTCCACTGCCACAACCCGGCTGTTACCTCTGTAGGTAAACGATGCCCTAGTTGTCGCGCCAACATGCACAACTGACCGCGATGGTGTGCTTCGTGAGCCACGAAGTAGTTCAGAAAGTGAACCACGTCCGTAGGGAAGTTCTGCCATGCAGCTGGTGGAATAGATCCACCGCGAGCTATCGCAAGCTCAATCAAATCAATCATCCCACGGCTACTGCGTGGGAGTGCGCGCAACAATTCTGCCGGTTTTACGGATCGTCCCTCGACTAATTTAGGAACCACGACACCGTGACGCGCGCCGATCATCTTGATCCACATGCACCTGGCGTTGTGAATGTGGGCCGCAATCGTTCCTACAGTGCGACGAGGTAAACCGGGAACAGGCATCGACCACAACTCAATTGGAAAGTTCTTGATAAGAAACATCGTCACGCGGTTGTTCGTTTCCCACGCGGCGATCAACGCCTTGCCGTTTGAAAGATCTTTCGGCACCCTCTACGCCATCACTTCCTTAAACACTGACAGAAACTGCGTCATCTGCGGGCCGGTTCCGATCGTAACGCGCATGAAATTTGGCAGAGCAGGAAACAGACGGCCGACTTCGACGCCGCGGTTGCGCATTGCATCGATGACTGGTCTCACTTCTCGACGCAGATCGATCATCATGAAGTTTGCATGCGACGGAATGTAGCGATAGCCGAGTGTGTCGAGCTCCGCACAGACGTTCTTCTTCACTTCAGTGTTCATTGCGCGCCCACGATTGACGTGATCTGGATCTTTCAGACTTGCAAGTGCTGCGACAAGCGCCATGATGTTTACACTGTCCCATATCTGATGCGATCTCATCGCCGTGATATTCGTGCGTTGTGTAACACAATAGCCACAGCGTAGTCCGGCCATGCCGTAGATCTTTGAGAAAGTGCGAGCAACGATGAGGTTTGGATATTGCTTTACGAGCGGAATCACACTCTCGTAGTCTTTGTTTTCGACGTAGTGGTGATACGCCTCGTCAACGAGAACAATTGTTGTCGGCGAAAGCTTCGCAAGAAATTGCGCGATCTCGTTCTTCGGCGTGATGCTGGCCGTCGGATTGTTTGGATTGCATATGTAAACAAGACCTGCGCCATTCGCGGCTACAAGCATTTTCTGAAGATCGTGCCGGTAGTCTGAGGTAAGGTCGATCTTCACGACTTCGGCCTGCGCCACCACGGCATGGCGAGCTATTGCTTCAAAAGTCGGATTAGGAATGACGAGCTTTCGATCCTTGCCGGTAAACGACGCAGCGCCGAGCTTGAGGATCTCTCCCGAGCCGTCGCCCAAAAGTATTTGGTCCAGTGGAACACCGTGCAATCGCGACAGTTCTTCTGCCAGCATGTCGGCATACTCATCCGGATAGCGCCAGGCGAGACTAAAGCCATCGGTCATCGCCTTCAACGCTGCCGGTGACGGCCCATGAGGATTCTCGTTTGAGCTAAGACGTACGATTGGTGCGCTCGCTGACGATGCGTTTACCGTTGGAAGCGGTTGTAATGCAGTGTACGCCGCGGTTATTCCAATTAATTTCGAGAAACTGCGACGCGAAAGGGTTGGTGTGTTCATAGACGCGCCCCTACCTGAAATTTGCGTTGAGCTATAAGCCATTTGCTCATTCAGAGCAAGGGGAAACGCGCGATGTAAAATATCTGCGCCCTCTTTCGAACCTAATCACCTTTCTACGGGTCATATAAATGCATGGCCGATGAGGCGGCATCACAGCGTGAAAGCTTGTGGGTGTTGCAGGCACAGTCCGGCAGCCACGAAGCTTTGAATGAACTCTTCAAAAGTGTTCAGGAGCCGCTGTTTCGCTACATCGTCAGCCTTGTGAGGGACCGGCATCTGGCTGAAGACATTTTGCAGGAAGTCTTTATCCGGATTTATCGGAAGTTGCGCTGGTTGCGTGAGCCGGTGGCCTTTCGTGCCTGGACGTATCAGATCGCTTCACGAGAAGCGTTTAGATATTTGAATCGAGAACGGCGCTGGACTGAGCAGGTCAGAGATGAGACGACTCTGGCAGCACTACCGGCAAGCGAGCCGCGGGAGTTTCCACGGGAGCTTATTGAAAGCTTGCCGCAGTTGGTTGAGAGTCTTTCGCCTGCAAGTCGCGCGGTCGTTGTCTTGTTTTACCTGCACGAACTCTCGCTGGTTGAGACGGCCGCGGTGTTGGACATCCCCGTTGGTACGGCGAAATCCAGACTCGCGTACGGTCTCGAAAAACTGCGACGAACTTTTGAAGAAACGGAGAAGTGAAAATGCAGGACAGTTTAGAAGATTCTGTCAGGTCAAAGCGACAGCTCAAGCGTGTCGTGATCGTGTTTGCCATCGTCGAATTTATCGTAATGGTCTTTGTGATGTTTTACGCCACACAGAAATGAGGAGGGAATTGCAATGGCGCAGAATGTAAATCTGGACACCGTGAGAGCCGCTGCGTTGGCGCGTATCGATCGCAGTGAGCGAAACTTTAAACTCGCTTTTATTGGCGCGGCGATCGTGGAAGGTTTGTTCCTCGTGACCTTCCTTTTACTGGCGGACTTTTCAAATCGAATTCACGTCTTGTTGTTAATATCGACAGTGAGTTGCTACACGATCGTCGTGCTTGGTCTGGTCGCACTCGGAGCGCACATCAATCGTGGCATCGCGCGTGTCTTGAAAGCCGTAGAGCTACGACCAAATAATTAGCCACGGATCTACACGGATGTTCACAGATAGAGATAATCCGTGTTCATCCGTGAAAATCTGTGGCTAACTGACTCTCATGCTTTGCGGCGGATTGAGTAGAGACGGTGTTCGGTTCGTATCAACAACCGTTCACCGACCAAGGCTGGCGATGCCTGGGTAAAGTCATCCAATTGATTTACATGTGATAACTTGAACTCATCTCCGGTTGTGACAACAAACGTTTGGCCTTCCTCACTGAGACAGAAGAGCATCCCGTTGTACGCCCAGGGTGAGGTCGTGAAGGCAGTTGCCGCAGGGTCGATCCTCGTTTTGTAAATTTGCTTCCCAGTCTTCGCGTCGAAGCGATTCAGAATTCCGGTTTCAGTCAGCGTGTAGATGTTGCCCTGATAGGCGAGAGCGGATGGCAGGTAAGTTCCACCACGCGGTTGCGACCAAACGATATGAGTATTTGACGTTTCACCTTCCTTCAGCGAAATGTCACCCGTGGCGCCGGGACGAATCGCGTACAGCGCACGACCGCGACCGCCATTGATATATAGCAAACCTTCGTAAGCGAACGGCGTTGGCACCGGCGTACCAGAAAGTCCCTTCAGTCGCCACAACTCTTTCCCTGCCATGTCGTAACTGACAACGACTTCTGGTCCAACAGCGACAATCTCAGTTCGTTCCGGATGCTTCCAGACAAACGGTGTCGCCCATCCTGAACGCTGCACAGGCTGTGTGGAACCACCAAGATCTCGATCAGTGCGCCACACCTGTTTACCTGTTTTCTTGTCGAAGGCCGCGATGTATTGCTGTTTCTGATTGTCGTTCAGAATAACAACGAGGTTCCCGGCCAACGCCGGCGAGCTTCCCGCTCCGAGATCGAGATAGATTGGAAGAGGTTCAATCGGAGTGTTCCAAACAGGATTCCCTTTCAGGTCGAAAGCATATAAACCGAGATTGGTTACATACACGTAAATAAACTTCCCGTCGGTGACGGGTGTCTCGGAGACGAAAGAGTTTTTGCGATGACGGCCGCTTGCCGGCTGGCCTTTGTGAAACTCCTTGGCCCATTCCACCTTGCCACTTTTCAAGTCGAGACAATAAAGGAAGTAGTGGACGTTTACCTCGTTTGGCAGTTCGATGTCGCGCTCTGTTACGCGCTTAATAATCTCCTGCATCGAGAGCCCTTGCTTTTGCATTTCCGCGACGTACTCGTTGCTGTATTCAGTGCCCGCCTGCGGTGGCTTCGATTTTCCGTCTGTTGTCACTGACGTTAGATAGACTTTGCCGCCAGTGACGATTGGCGAGGACCATCCACGTCCCGGGATCTCCTGCGACCACTCCACGTTTTCAGTTTTGGACCAACGCTCTGCCAGTCGCGCATGTGTTCCCACCGGGTTTGATTCAGGACCGCGGAACTGTGGCCATGCCGAATCCTGCGCGTGAACTGACGTTGCGAACAGTGCGCACAGTAGAAACAGTTGAATGGTTACGGTGTGATTGCGTTGTGATTTGGGAGCAAGTGTACGCATATTTTTGGATTTTTATTCTGAATTGTGTAGCTAGATCTTGAAATCGACAGTCCAGGAGTACTACGCGCGTGCGTATGAAGTTGTTTCTTCATCTGCGTAATCTGTGGATTAGTTTGGTGAGAGTTCGACGACCATTGTTGGTGCTTTGATCTTATCCTGATCCAAAAACTTCAATTTCTGGATCTCTTTTATCGCACGATCTGCATCGTCAAGCGTGATTTTGCCGTGACCCTTGAACATGCCCATCTCAATTCCGATTCGAAAAAAGTACTTTTGACCCGGACCCATATCGAGTGCATAGCCTTTTTTGTCGTCGGTCATTCGAATGATGTGTTTTCCGGGCTTCACTTTGATCGCGAAGTAACGGCCATTATCCATGCGAGCCAACTCAGTTTCATCGACGAATACTGACGGCTCGAGTGCGCTGCCCGCCATTTTCTTCGGCCGGTAAATGAAAACGGTGGCTTCCTCCGCATTAGTTGCGGTTGTAGCCGGGTCCGTCGCGACTGCAACAAGGGTTGAGCCATCCAGTCGAAAACGTTTTTCCTGGGCTACGTAGACGGTGATCGGTGTGCCGGACGCAACCTTTGCTTCGCCGCCTTTCTTGAATAAGAAAACCGGGCTGATGAAAGACAGCACCATCGTGCTTGTTTGGTTGTCTTCACCTTCTTTGCCTTTGGCGGCTCGCAGTTTCAGTGGCTCGCCATCGGCCGTTTTAGTTGACTCGACTTGAATGGCAAGTTTTCCGGACTTGCCCATGTAGCCGCCCTTCTCAGCGTTCACCACGCTGCCTACTGCTTCGGTTCCTTTGCGGATCACAACCTGACCGTTGATGACAACGTCTTCATCAACGGTGAAACCTACGGGGTCGTTTGGTTTTGCGTTCTTACTTGTTATTTCGGCAGTGGTGATGACTTTGACGGCAGTGCCTTCAGAAACGACGATTTCGTCCTGGGTAACGCTGGAAAGAATCGCACCTGATGCCTGGGCGAGAAAAACGGATACAAGTGCGCATACTGCGGCACCAATTCGACGATTAGATGGATACATGGGGGCTCCTTTAGCTGACCGACGTATCCGGATAGTACCATAACAAAACAGGACAGATCTCGCGGAACGGCGTACCGCCGCACGAAACAATCAACGTCTCCACTCGTCGTTATTCGTTGCGCCGGTGCGCCGTCGCGTGAGACCACTCCTGCAAACAAGGGCTAAGTACCATGTACCCGCCTTTGCGGAGCTCTTAAGGTACGCGGGGCGAGATTTTTGTGGGTCCGCATACCGGCAGGAAATGACATGTAACCTCCGTTTGTAACCAAGATCCGGGAGAGCCCCACTCGATTCGGGGGGGTGTTGAGGCTCTCCCAAAGCCGCAGCGCAATCTAGCAGGTAGCGGCGTCGCTGCGACGAGACAGCGTTCTTACTTGTTGTCACCGTTAGGAATTTGCTGTCTCTATCTATAAATGCGAGGTTTCTGGACGAAAACCACCAACGCGTTAAGAAATATTTGAGAAATAATTGAGCCACCTATAAAAACAGATTGAAAGCTGCTTAATTTCCATGTTATCTGTGGCCTAAATGTACCCACACAAACGGACCCCTGCGATTCTTGCTCTCATTCTTCTGCTTTCAACTACGTGCCTCGCTCAGGATTCCTTCGAAAAAAAGATCGATGAATACCTGCGCACGCAAATGCAGGCACAGCAGATTCCCGGTATTGCACTCGCAGTTGTCAGGGACGGAAAGATTGTGCTTGCGCGCGGTTACGGTCTCGCAAATGTCGAGCACCAGGTACCGGTTAAGCCCGAGACGATCTTCCAGTCAGGCTCGACGGGCAAGCAATTCACCGCGACGGCGGTGATGATGCTGGTTGAAGAAGGGAAGTTGAGTCTTGAAGACAAGATCACTAAGTACTTTACTGACGCGCCCGAGTCATGGGGCAATATCACCGTGCGACACCTTCTCACGCACACGAGTGGGATGACTGATTATCCTCCCGACTTCGATATGCGACGTGACTACACTGAAGACGATCTCTTACAGCGTATCAAGGCGATTCCGCTCGCGTTTCAGCCCGGGGAAAAATGGAGCTATAGCAATCTGGCTTACGTCACACTCGGCATTCTAATTCACAAAGTCAGTGGTAAGTTCTATGGCGACTTTTTACAGGAGCGAGTCTTCAAGCCGTTGGACATGTCGACGGCGCGCATCATCAGTGAAGCCGATATTGTTCCGAACCGTGCAGCAGGTTATCGCGTCGCGAATGGTCAGTTAAAGAATCAGAATTGGGTTTCGCCATCATTGAACACAACTGCGGATGGTGCTTTGTATCTCACGGT
>DASTVU010000385.1:0-3297 GCA_035758935.1 Pyrinomonadaceae bacterium
GGGTTTTCTGATTCGGGTATCCGCCGGCTCTTTCTTGTTGAAGGAGCGCTGCTCGCGGGAATCGGAAGTTTACTGGGACTCGCGGGCGCGATCGGCTACGCGGCGTTGTTGATGTACGGACTGAGAACGTGGTGGGTGGGAGCAGTCGGCACAACAGCGCTGAAGCTTCACATCTCATGGGTGTGGTTAGTTATTGGAGCGGTCAGCGGAGTCGCGGCTGCGGTGATTTGTATTTTCTTTACATTGAGGAGACTTGGGCGTTCTTCAACGCGTAGTCTGTTGACGGGTTCACTCGAAAATCTTTCACGCAAAGACGCAAAGTTGCAAAGCAGGTTTTCCTTTGCAGCCTTTGCGCCTTTGCGTGAGACATTTCTGGGCCCGGTTTTCACAGTGCTCGGAGCTGCACTATTAATTCTTGGAGCACTCCAGTTGATCCCGCGCGTCGCTGCCTTCTTTGGCGGCGGTGTGATCCTGCTCGTCGCGGGCGTCCTCTTCCTATCGAGTTGGCTCAAACGCAGTAAGAGACCGGTGATACAAGGCGCGGGCTGGTGGACCATCGCTCGTCTCGGCTTTCGCAACGCAACGTATCGACCCGGCCGAACCGTCCTTTGCATCACTCTCATCGCAGCAGCGGCATTCATCATCGTCGCCGTCGATGCCTTTCGCCGTTCGGGTGCTTCAGCTTCCGACCGCAAATCAGGAACCGGCGGATTTCCATTCGTCGCCGAATCACTCGTGCCTGTGGTCCACGATGCAAATACTACTGAAGGCCGCGATTCGCTAAATCTCGACTCAACCTTGAAGGACGTTCACTTCGTCAACTTCCGCGTGCGGCCCGGCGACGACACGAGTTGTCTCAATCTGTACCAACCGCGTAACCCGAAGATCGTTGCGCCGCCGCAATCTTTCATCAACGATAACCGCTTTACGTTTCAGAGTTCGCTTGCGAGCACTGCCGAAGAGCAGAACAACCCGTGGGCTCTGTTGGATCGCCAGCTTGAAGACGGCGCCGTTCCCGTCATCGGCGATGCAAACTCGTTAACATACGTGCTTCACCTGAAAGTCGGCGATGAGTTGGTTGTAGACCACGCCAATGGACCACAAAAGCTTCGAGTCGTTGCCGCACTCTCAGACAGTATTTTTCAAAGCGAATTGTTGATGTCTGAGAAAAACTTTCTCCGGCTGTTTCCGGCTGAAGCAGGCTATCGAATGTTTCTGATTGACGTTCCAGACACACAACAAGCCGCAGCGGTTTCGACCAGTCTCGAAGATCGCTTATCAGATTTCGGTTTTGACGTTGTATCGACGGACGAACGACTCGCGAATTTTCACCGCGTTGAAAACACTTATCTCTCGACATTCCAAATGCTCGGCGCTCTCGGACTCGCTCTGGGCACCTTCGGGATGGCGGCAGTTCTGTTAAGAAATGTTTTCGAACGACGGCGAGAACTGGCCCTGCTGCGTGCCGTGGGGTATAACTCTTCCCATTTCGCGGCAATGGTGATCACGGAAAACGTTTTAATGCTTTGCTGCGGTCTGGCGGTAGGATTTGTCTGCGCTCTGCTCGCTATCGCACCCGTGCTCTTCGAGCGCGGGGGCCGGCTTCCAAACATCTCGCTCGGTCTTTTGTTGCTGGCTGTTCTGCTCTCGGGCGCAATCGCGTCTCTCGTGGCTACACTGGCTGCGTTGCGCTCACCACTACTGCCGGCACTCCGCGCAGAGTAGTTTTCGAAAGGTGCATTCTATGAAAAACACAAAGTGGGTACTCGTTTCCCTTCTCTTCCTCTTTGTTATCGATGCTCGAGCGCAGTCTGACTGGTCACAGTGGGGTGGTCCAAGTCGCAACTTCACCACCAACTCAAAAGGCCTTGCATCCCAATGGCCATCGAGTGGACCAAAGCGACTATGGTCACGCCCGCTTGGCGGCGGCCACTCAGCCATACTCACCAGCGGTAATACGCTTTACACGATGTACAACCAGGGCGAGCAGGAAGTCGTCATCGCACTCGCAGCCGACACCGGCAAAACGCTATGGGAATACAAGTACGATGCACCGAATCCGGCCGGCATGGACTACGAATACGGAGTTGGACCACACTCCACGCCGCTTCTGGCTGGAGATCAGCTCTTCACCGTTGGCGCAACCGGCAAACTCTTCGCACTCGATAAGAAAACCGGCAAAGTCGCATGGACCCACGATCTCTGGAAAGAATATGCGGGCTTGAAGATGGGTCGTGGTTATTCGTGCAGCCCGATTGCCTATAAGAACACGGTCATACTCACGCTGGGCGGCCCCGGACAAACCTTAATTGCGTTCAATCAGAAAGACGGAACAGTCGCGTGGAAGAATCAATCGCTCGACATGTCGCCTGCGTCACCCATCATTGTGAACGTCGATGGACAAGATCAGCTAATAATGTTTCTTGGTAAAGTCGTCGCCGGAATCGATCCCAACAACGGCAACTTACTTTGGAGCCATCCGCACGTCACCGAATGGGGACTGAACATCAGCAATCCGGTTTGGGGCAGCGACAACCTGCTGTTCATCTCGTCCGCGTACAGCGGTGGTAGTCGTGTACTGAAGTTAACGCAAAAGGATGGCAAGACAACCGCGGAAGAGCTTTGGTTTCACCGTCGCATGCGTCTGCATCACGGCACGGCGATTCGCATCGGCGATTACGTGTACGGATCGAGCGGCGACTTTGGACCAGCGTTTCTTGCGGCAGTGAACGTGAAGACGGGTGAGATTGCGTATCAGGACCGCAGTTTTCCCAAGAGCAACCTGCTACTCGCCGAAGGAAAGTTGATTATTTTGGACGAAGACGGCAATCTTGCTCTCGCAACCGCAACGCCAACTGAATTAAAAGTGATCTCGAAGGTGAGTGTTATGAAGAACCTCGCCTGGACCGTCCCGACACTTGTGGGAACAAAGCTTTACTTGCGTGATCGTCACACGATCATGGCACTCGATCTAAGTTAGGGCCACAAAAAGGCACAAAAGACACATAAAATGAGGAAAATCATTTTTGTGATTCATGTGCTTCTTTGTGGCTAAAACCTCTTCGTGGCTATAGGAGGATCTGATGCAGAAACGGACTCTCGGAGTGGTGGCTGTTTTCCTGTTCTCGTTTGTTGTGGTTCATGCTGAAAACTGGCCACAGTGGCGCGGACCGGCGCTTAACGGTGTGAGCGCTGAAAAGAACCTGCCTGTTAAGTGGACCACCGAAGAAAACGTTGCCTGGAAGGTGGCGATGCCGGGCGTGAGTGGCTCGACACCGATCATCTGGCGCGATCGGA
>DASTVU010000386.1:0-6984 GCA_035758935.1 Pyrinomonadaceae bacterium
AATAAACTCCGATGCGATTAATTCAGTGGCGTTGCTGAGCGGTGGTAGTCCTGCAAACTTTGGAAATCGAACTGCCGCCGTGTTGGACCTCGACTCGCGCGACGGCAATCGTGTGAAGCCGTCGGGTCGAATCGCGGCCGCCCTGAGCGGCATTTCCGGCATCGTCGATGGTCCGATCTCGAGCGGAAAAGGTTCGTACCTTGTAGCAGCGCGAAAAAGTTATGTCGGTCATCTGGTTCGTCGCATTAACGATCAGAATCAGTTTGCAAACAACCCACCCGTCCTTGGTTTTGCTGATATTCAGGCGAAACTGCTCTACGACTTGTCCGAGAGAAATCAGCTCGGCGTTTCGGCCATCTTCGGTACGTTTGACTTCGATCGCAATCGCGATCGAGAACTCCTGTTTGTGAATTCAGTATTCCGCGGCGAGTCGCGCAACTTTCTCTTGAATGCGCACTGGAACTTTACGCCAAACCCGCGAACCTTTTGGCAAACGCGCTTCTTTGCCCTTAGGACAAACTTCCAGAATGTGAATCGCGATGAAGAGATCCTCAACGACGGCGATCGATCTCAGTTTGGCATCCGTTCAGATGTGAGTTTTCAACTGCCTCGTTCGAATCGTCTCGAAGCAGGTCTTTACATCAAACGACTAAATGTCGACAGTTTCAGCCAGCGCTTCTTTTTCGGGAATGTTCCGTTTGACTTCGGTACCTTTGATCGGAGTGGAACTGAGCAAGCGTATTACGCTCAGGATACGTGGAAGAATGAACGCTATCGACTTCAGTTTACTGGAGGACTGCGCGTGGAACACAGCGAGGTAACGTCACAAACGTTGAGCTCGCCACGAGTATCCATGACATGGTCCATAAATGATCATTGGCGAGTACATGCGATGGCGGGACGCTATTACCAGTTTCCTGATTTTGAACAGGTCTTTGGCCGGCTTGGGTGGAGGGCTCTGCGCGCCGAGCGTGCGACGAATGTGAGTGGCGGTGTCGAAGCGTTGGTTGGCGATCGCGTGCGCGTGAGTGTTGAAGTATTTGATCGCGAGGACGCAGACCTTTTCTTCAGCCTGTCTGAGCCGCGGCTGGAAGGAGGTTTCTTTACGTTTGCCCAGGGTCAATTCAGCAATTCTTTGGACGGCCACGCGCGTGGATTTGAGCTGACCGTGCAACGACGCAGTGCAAACAAGCTTGCCGGTTGGATCTCATATTCGTACGTGCAAACAAAACTTACCGACTCGCAAACTGGTTTGTCGTTTGTTGCCGATAACGAGCAACGGCATCTGCTCCATGCTTACGCCAGTTATCGCTTCACCGACACATGGAATCTGAGCAGTGTCTTTCGTTATGGCAGTGGGCCGCCAATCCCCGGGTTCTTCAGGAAAGTCGGCGACAACTTTTTCCTGTCTGACCGGCGCAACGAATTAAGGGTACCTGACTACGCGCGTTTGGATGTTCGTGTCAGTAAAGCGTTTCTCTTCAAGCGCTGGAAATTAACAGCTACGGGCGAAGTGTTGAATCTGCTGAATCGCAACAACCTGCGCTATGCAGGCTTTGATGACTTCGATTTCAATACCGGCCGCGTCTTCGGCCAACTCGATCGTGTACTACCCTTCCTGCCGTCAGCCGGCGTCGTGATAGAATTTTAGGTTTTTTGATTAGAAAGCTTATTCGGCGGTGTTATTTTCTTAGGAGAAAGGACCGCCCAAATGAATAATCTTCTTCATGATCTCCGCTATGCAGCTCGCATGTTGCGTAATAACGCAGGTTTTACCCTCGTTGCGGTGCTGACACTCGCGTTTGGCATTGGCGCCAATACGGCGATTTTTAGTGTCGTTAACGCTGTAGTCCTTCGGCCACTGCCGTTTTCAAAACCAGAACAGATTGTCATCATTCGCGACGATTTGACCGGCCGGCAAATTGAAGATGTCGGCATGTCGGTTGATGAACTTAAAGATCTGCAAGAGCGATCGGGCGCCTTCCAGCAGGTATCGGCGGTGTGGCCTGTCGACGCCAATCTAACCGGATCTGAAAGACCGGAACGTATAGAACTGCTGGCTGTCAGTCCGAATTACTTCGCGTTGCTGGGTGCGCAGGCTCAACTTGGTCGTGTGTTCGGTCCTGAAGAACAGCAAGCCAAAGGCTTTGCAGAAGGTGTCGTGATTAGCGACGGACTTTGGAAACGACTCTATGGCAGTGATCGAAACATACTTGGTCGTAAGGTTTATGCGGACACAGACCTGTACACGATCATCGGCGTAATGCCTCCTGAGTTTCGTCATCCCGGTAAAACGTTGCGCAATGAAGTCGACATGTGGGCAACTGCCGGATTTGCAGCGAATCCATTTGGTCCTCCTGTCCGCGCGGCCCGAATCCTTCCGGGTGCAATCGGACGCCTGAAAGACGGAGTCGACATAAAACAGGCGCAGGCACAGGTAGATGGACTTGTTGCCAACCTGCAGACGGAATTTCCAAAAGAGTATCCGCAACAATCGGGTTGGAAAGTTAGCGTGCTGTCGGCACACCAGCAACTGGTCGGCAACGTGCAAACCATCCTTTACGTGGTTCTCGCTGCCGTCGGGTTGGTATTACTCATCGGGTGCGTCAACCTTGCGAACCTGATGCTCGCGCGATCGTCGGCGCGCCGTCGTGAAATGGCCATTCGCCTCGCGCTCGGAGCAAGTCGTCGCCGTCTGATATCTCAGCTTTTGATGGAGAGTTTGCTGCTCGCATTCATTGGCGGGGCACTTGCGCTCGTTGTGCTCACTTTACTATTACAGGGGTTGGTCCAGTTTATACCTGCTGATATTCCTCGACTACATGAAATCCAGATCAATCTGAGCGTCCTGGGATTTGTCTTTCTTATCTCGACCATTACCGGATTGCTCTTCGGACTTGTTCCCGCTTTGCAATCATCGCGACCTGATGTCGTCTCGAATTTGAAGGATGGTAGTCACGGATCCGGATTCGGATCGGCGACTCATCGTTTTCGTAGTGGTCTTGTAGTGCTCGAGTTCGCCCTCTCGCTAATCTTGATGATTGCCGCGGGGTTACTCCTCCGGAGCTTTGGCCGGTTGCTTGACGTGAATCCAGGTTTCAATCCCGACAACGTATTACTTGCTCGAGTCTGGCTGCCTGTTCCAAACAATCCGGACCTCGATCCATACAGAGATCCGGTAAAGCGGTCTGTATTTATAAAGGAATTGCTGCAACGAGTGAGTGCGATTCCGGGTGTGCACAATGCGGCGATTAGCAGCGGTAATGCTGTTCCCCTTGTTGGTCCACACAATTCCGGTGGGTTTACGATTGAAGGTGACGCTGTAACTAATACCGCGATCCCGACTGCGCAGATTGGCGTTGTTTCGCCAGATTACTTTCGCACGATTGGAACACCTCTGAAGCGCGGACGATTTTTCGCCGATTCAGACGACCGAAAAGCACCGCAGGTTGTGCTAATTGACGAAGCACTGGCCGAACGCTACTTCAGCAATCGAGATCCGGTGGGACTGCGAATAAAAAGAGGTGGTCCAGCATCGGAGGCGCCGTGGATGACGGTTGTGGGTATTGTCGGAAACGTAAAGAGTGACGGCTTTGATCAACCTGATCAACCCCACCTCTACCATCCGATTTTCCAGAATCCCGCATATGCAATGGCAATATACCTGCGTACCGACGTTGCGCCCTCGACGATCTGGCAGTCATTACGCGAACAGGTGCGCGGGGTCGATCGAGACTTACCGGTTTTTGGTGAAACCTCGATGACGAAAGTGGCAGCCGAATCAGTGAGTCGTCGCAAGTTTGCGATGCAATTAGTGGGACTGTTTGGAGTTCTTGCATTGCTCCTTGCGGGAGTGGGCATCTACGGCGTCATCGCGTATTCAGTGACACAAAGAACACGTGAGATCGGAATTCGTGTTGCATTAGGCGCAAGCAGGAGCGCAATTCTGCGTTGGGTCCTTAAACAGGGAATGATCCTGACCGTAGCAGGTGTCGTGGTGGGATTGCTTGGAGCAGTGGTGCTAACGAGATTGCTGCGGAGTTTATTGTTCGGTGTTGGACCAACAGATCTGGTGACGTATGGAGTTTTGGCGGCACTCCTGACCGTCGTTGCTTTGATCGCCTGCTATGTTCCCGCACGGAGGGCTACGAAAGTCGATCCGCTCGTAGCTCTGCGAAATGAATAGAAGCCGGCTTTTGATTAGGGTTTTTGCTGGGTTGGTTTCGATCGATCTTTTCGTTGACGACGGCGGACCGGAGTTCGGTAGTTGAGTAGTTCGGGATGCTGGTGTTCGATTTTGTATGCCAGCGACTGATATCTGAGCTCGAGGAGGGAAGCCGCATGGGTCACTTTACCGCCAACCTGTGCCAACGCGCGCTTGATAATCACTCCTTCATATTTATCGAGCTGTGCCTGGAGTCCGCCCGGTCCTGTCAATAGAATCTCTGTTGCATCGTCGGCTTTCAATTCAGTCTGTATGCTGGCAACTACTTTGTCGGTCACATCAGCGAGTCTCAGTTTTGTGTCCGGGCTTTGAGAATGTGCCAGCCACTCGCGTGCTTGTCGATATGCGGCCTGTACGATCTCAGGGGCTAAGTCTTGAACTTCCTCGATCAATGTGAGTGCTGCCAGTCCGGCAGTGTTCAAAGCGTTGACCTGGTGGGCAGCTTCAATCGCTTGTCGAAAGATAAAATGAGCATATTCGCTCCGGCCCATCCTCGCGAGGGCCACTCCCTGTGTTATCAGAGCCTCAGCCATCATGCAAAAGTGTCCACTTTTCTTTAAGACGGACACTGCTCGGCAGGCGACGCGTTCGGCCTCGGCCAATCTCCCTTCTGCAACCAAAACCTGAGCGCGGCTTTCATCGACTTGCGCGGTGTGAGCTTTGTTTTTGAACCTACCTGTTAGACGGCGAGCCTCGTCAAGATACTTGTGCGCTTCTTTGTAGCGGCCCAACTTGAACAGCAGGAAGCCGACATTGTTGATTACGTCTGCCCGGAAGATCTGATTACCGGCTAATGTGAATTGTTTTTCCGCTTCTTTGTATTCGAAGATGGCTCGCCGAAAGTATTCGTGTCTGTTCTCGGTTGTCGCGAGGTTTCTATGAATGATTGCAAGTTCGGTGTGGTAATTACCTTTAATCTTAGGATTGGTGATCTTTCGGAATAGCGATTCATTCTGGTTGAGCAGTTCTAGTGCTTCGCGAAATCGCCCTGATGTCCACTCCACGGTTGATAGCTTTAGCAATGCTCTTGCTCGAGCAGCTCCCTCAAAGGTCAGGTTCTCTAGCGCATCGTGCAGCCATGATCGAGCTTCGTTCAGGGCGCCTTCTCGCCAATAGCAGTAAGCAATTTCTGATTGTGCTATGGCGACCTTAATTACATCGCGGACCGCGTCGAAGTCACCAATGCTTTGAGTGATAAGATTCTTGGCAGTCTCTTGCGCATCAGATACCTGACTCTTACTTCCGATCCAACCCGTCAGGATACCGACACACAACAAGACTTCAGCAGCGACTGAACGATCAAGTCCGCGTGTATTTGGAGCTTCGCCGATGCGGCTCCAGTAGGGACGCATCGTTTTCTGTGCGCCCGCATAGTCGCCTCGATCTTTTTGTTCCAGGGCAGTCTTACATCTGAGCAGAGCTTCATCGTTCGCGCTTAAGTTGGAAGTGTTGAGCTTAGGTGAGGCTATCTTCACGAAAGATAAACCTTTTCCGGTGAGTGTAAGAGCTCTGCTTTGCAGCGCTGGATCTTAGTCATAGCGCGGGACACCGTGTCAATAGTCGTATATGTATTTACACTATGCTGATTTTATGCCAGTAGATTGGCATCCTCAACTAAAGGAGAAACAGAAGGAATGAGACGATTGGCATTAGCAGTAGTCCTCGCATGCATGCTTTCAGGTGCCGCCCGGGCCGGGGAAATCCCAACCAGCGACCGGAAGCCGCCAGGTTTGGTAGTAAGGCCCGGGGAAATCCCAACCTGCGTCGGGACAACGCCACAAGTGTCCAGTACGGGCGAAATCCCCAGCTTCGGTGTGACAGAGTCGGAATCGTCAGACATTATGTTGACGATCTTCCTGTCCATTTTCAGTATCGTTCGCTAAGGATTTGGCTAGTTTGGTGTAGTAGGAACTGCCCGTTTGGGCAGGGTGGTTGAAGTGTGTCGTAAATGAGGATTTGCGCATACAAAGCTACTGGTATGAATTTACATTTGATCCTTCTTGGAGACGTCTTGTGGATAGTGTGGCCCACGGATATACAGACCGCACAATGCCGAAGTTCTGCAACGCGAAAGAACTTTGAGCACACCCATACGGGCCCAGGGTGTGGGGGGCGGGCGTCACCGATCGTGCAGTGGGTCACATTCGGTGACGCCCTTTGTCTTCATTCTTAATCCCTACATTTTATTGAATGGAAAGTTTGCGCGGCGGTGTTATTTCCTCAGGACACCTATCTGTTACCGTACTTGGACAGGGTCAGTACCATCTCGCGGTAGCGGATGGGTGCGCAGCCGTTTGTGATGTTTGCCTGCGGCGCGCCCTCCCGCTACCGCGAGGTGGTACTGACTGTATCCAACCAACATTCTGGACTTGAAGGGAATGAAATGAGTCTACACAAGATAATTGGTGGGCTAATACTACTCACCGTCGTCCTCGACTGCGCCGCCTATGCACAGGCGGTTGATGAGCCAAAGCGTCGTGAAGGCGAGATTTGGTTTGAGGATGCAAAGATGGAAGTTGGCGGACAAACTTTCGAAGGTGAGCGCGGACACCTGATCGTCAAAGAGAATCGACAAAACCCTAACTCAAACTTAATAGAACTCGTTTTCGTTCGGCTGAAAAGCACCGCTGACAAGCCCGGTTATCCAACGGTCTACCTCGATGGTGGTCCAGGTTCCTCCGCGATCGGTATTGCCAACATTCCTGATTACATGCGCGCGTTTCAGAAACTACGCGAAGTTGGCGACGTGATACTACTGG
>DASTVU010000387.1:0-12896 GCA_035758935.1 Pyrinomonadaceae bacterium
CATCGCAGATCACGGCTACACGGATGCAGCCGCAAATCCGTCGAAGTTTCCAGCCGGACTCTTTCACGTCTGCACCGGTTCATACGATTTGAAAGCAGCGCACGTGGAAGTCGACGGCGTCTACACGAACAAGCCGCCGGGTGGCATTGCTTATCGCTGTTCGTTCCGCGTCACTGAAGCCGTGCACACAATCGAGCGCATGGCGGACGTGATGGCGCACGAGCTGGGAATGGATGCGGCAGAGTTTCGCATGAAGAACTTTATCCAGCCCGAGCAGTTTCCGTATAAGTCCGCACTCGACTGGGAGTACGACAGTGGCAACTACGCCGCGGCGCTCCAGCTCGCGATGGACCGAATCGGTTACGCCGATTTGCGAAAGGAACAGGCCGAGAAACGCGCGCGCGGCGAACTGATGGGAATCGGTATCAGCAGCTTCACCGAGATCGTTGGCGCTGGTCCATCGAAACATTTCGACATTCTCGGCATCAAGATGTTTGACAGTGCAGAGATTCGTGTGCATCCAACCGGGAAAGTGATTGCTCGCTTTGGGACGAAGTCACAGGGACAGGGACACGAAACGACTTACGCGCAGATCGTCGCGGAAGAGCTCGGTTTTCCTGTAGACAGCGTTCTCGTCGAAGAAGGTGATACTGACACCGCGCCTTACGGACTCGGGACATACGCGAGTCGCAGCACTCCTGTTGCTGGGGCTGCGTGCGCAGTTGCGTGTCGCAAGATCAAAGACAAGGCACGCAAGATCGCAGCGTACCTGCTCGAAGCGCACGAAGACGATCTCGAATGGGAGCCGGGCAAGTTCTTTGTGAAAGGTTCGCCGGATCGAGCGAAGACAATTCAGGAGATCTCGCTCGCGGCTTATACAAATCATCCGCCCGGCATGGAGGCGGGACTCGAAGCAGTCAACTATTACGATCCGCCAAATCTCACGTATCCATTTGGCAGTTACATCTGCGTGGTCGATATCGACAAAGGTACGGGCGAGGTGAAGGTGCGCCGGTTTGTTGCAATCGATGATTGCGGCAACATCATTAATCCGATGATCGTCGAGGGACAGATTCATGGTGGGCTGACGATGGGACTTGGACCAGCGCTTTACGAAGAGATCCAGTACGACGAAAGCGGCAACATTCTGCAAGGCAGTTTCATGAATTACCTTTTGCCGACCGCGGTTGAGACGCCGAATTGGGAGACGGGCAATACAGTTACGCCGTCGCCGCATCACCCGCTCGGTGCGAAGGGCGTCGGTGAGTCGGCGACTGTCGGCGCACCGGCAGCGATCGTTAATGCGGTTGTGGACGCGCTGTGGCATCTGGGTGTGCGACACATCGATATCCCAATCACCTCCGCAAAAGTCTGGAAGTTACTCCGCGACGCCGGGGTAAAAGGCTAACGTTCAGCGAACTGTAGGGGCGGCCCTCCGTGGCCGCCCTCGGTTGGAACGTATTCGCCAAACCCGAGGCTCTCGACTTCTTGAATTCTGTTTAAACCGAGGGCGGCCACGGAGGGCCGCCCCTACAGTACGTTCCGAGCAATTTCATTCAGATAAACAGGAGATGGTCTAACGTGAAAAAAGTTTCCAGAAGGACATTCGCGAAAGTCGCCGGAGCCGCAGCACTCGCGTCAACTGCAAAGCTGCCGGCGATTGGTTCTGAAACCGTAACACCCCAGGCAGCGCAAGGCGACGCGCTGCGTTCGTTCCCGCAAGGCTTCATCTGGGGCACAGCGACAGCCTCGTACCAGGTTGAGGGAGCCGTAAAGGAAGACGGTCGCGGGCCTTCTATCTGGGACACCTTCTCTCATACTCCCGGTCGCGTAGTTAACAACGCAAACGGCGACGTCGCTAACGATCACTATCATTTGTACAAAGGCGACGTGCAGTTGATGAAAGCGTTGGGCGTCAAAGCCTACCGTTTCTCGATCGCCTGGCCGCGCGTTTTTCCAAACGGTGATGGTCCACCAAATCCAAAAGGTCTCGACTTCTACAACCGTCTCGTTGACGAGTTGCTTGCCAACGGCATTCAACCCTTCGCCACGCTTTATCACTGGGACTTGCCGCAGTCTTTGCAGGATCGCTTCGGCGGTTGGGAAGGTCGCGAAACGTCGAAAGCGTTTGCTGACTACGCCGGATACGTTGCGCAACGATTGACTGATCGAGTGAAGAACATCTTCACCATCAACGAATTTGGTGCGTTCATCGAAGTCGGTTATCGCTGGGGCGTCCACGCGCCGGGACTAAAACTGACTGGTTTGCGGTTGAATCAGACGCGACATCACGCAGTGTTGGGCCATGGACTGGCGGTGCAGGCCATTCGCGCGGCGGCGAAGCCGGGAACGAAAGTGGGACTGGCAGAAAACATGACTATTCCCGCGCCGGTGTTTGAGACGCCAGCGCATATCAAAGCGGCTGAGAGTGCGGCGCGTGAGATGAATGCGTCGTATCTGACGGTCATTAAGGAAGGAAAGTATACGGACTGGTATTTGAAATCGGCGGGAGCGGATGCGCCGAAGTTTACGCCTGAAGATCTGAAAGCGATCTCTTCGCCGCTCGATTTTGTTGGTATCAACATCTACACGCCGCAATTTGTGCGCGCTGATGAGTCGTCGCCGGTTGGTTTCGCGCACGTGCCGCATCCGAAGTCGTTCCCGCACGCACCGTCGCCGTGGCTATTTGTTGGGCCGGAGGCACTGTACTGGGGACCACGACACGTTGCGAAGCTTTGGGACGTGAAAGAGATCTACATCACGGAGAATGGCTGTTCGTCGTCAGATGAGCCGGCACAGGACGGGCGAGTTTACGACACGGATCGCGTGACCTACCTGCGCAGCTACCTGACGCAGTTGCGCCGCGCGACCGCTGAAGGTATTCCCGTGCGTGGATACTTTCTCTGGAGTTTGATGGACAACTTCGAGTGGGCCGACGGTTACACTAATCGTTTTGGAATTCACTACGTTGACTACGCGTCGCAAAAACGCACGCCGAAGCTCAGCGCTGACTTCTACCGCGAAGTAATCGCACGCAACGCTGTAGTGTGAAAGGGATTTGGACGCCTCCTTGGAGTGCGGTGCCTTGGCACCGCTTTGGTAAGAATACTAAAGCGCCAACAAGTTGGCGCACTCCAAGGTGGCGCCCGTTACTGAATCGCAAAATACCTTATGCAGAGCCGATACAAGTTCAGTTTGACTATTTTTTTGCTGGTTATAGTGATGTGTCTCTCAACCAGTCCCGTCACGATTAAAACGCGGGCGCAGAACGCCCAGTCTTACAAAGCCACGTTAGTAGTCCGTGTGGACCAGCCAAAATCAACCATCAATCGCAACATCTACGGCCAGTTCGCGGAACACCTCGGGCGGCTGGTCTATGAGGGCCTCTGGGTGGGAGAGAATTCTCCGATTCCGAACACGCGCGGATTGCGTAACGATGCGGTGGCGGCGTTGAAGGAACTTCACATTCCGGTTTTGCGCTGGCCCGGTGGCTGCTTCGCCGATGAGTATCACTGGCGCGACGGCATTGGACCACGCGACAAGCGCCCGCGACGGCCGAACAACAGTTGGGGAGGCGTGGATACGAATGCGTTCGGCACGCACGAGTTTCTCGATCTGTGCGAGATGCTCGGAGCTGACGCCTACGTCAACGGCAACGTCGGCAGCGGCACACCGCAGGAAATGATGGACTGGATCGAGTACATGACCTCGGACACCGACTCCGATCTTGCCAATCAGCGGCGGCGGAACGGTCGCGACAAACCCTGGAAGATTCCGTACTTCGCTGTCGGCAACGAAACATGGGGCTGCGGTGGGAACATGCGTCCTGAGTACTACGCCGACATCTACCGTCAATACGCCACTTTCATCAAGAACCACTCCGGCAATCGCATCCAGAAGCTCGCCGTGGGCGGTTACGACCAGAATTACAACTGGACGGAAGTGCTGATGGCCCAGGCGGCGAAATACATGGACGGCCTTTCGTTGCACTACTACACACTCCCCACCGGCGATTGGGGCAAGAAGGGATCGGCAACGCAGTTCGACGAAAAGGAGTGGCACTCAACACTCGCAAGAACCTTGCGCATGGACGAATACATTCAAAGGCACAGCGCGATCATGGACAAGTACGATCCAGAGAAACGCGTTGGCCTGATGGTGGACGAGTGGGGCACGTGGTACGACAAGGAACCGGGCCGGGACATGGGTGCGCTGTATCAACAGAACACATTGCGCGACGCGATCGTTGCCGGTGTCAACTTAAATATCTTTCACAAACACGCCGATCGCGTGAAGATGACCAACATCGCACAGATGGTGAATGTTCTGCAGGCGATGGTGCTCACGGACAAAGAAAAGATGGTGGTGACGCCGACATATCACGTCTTCAGGATGTACCGCGTGCATCAGGGAGCGACGATGATGCCGGTCGATCTGAGCACGCCCCAATATAAACTCGGTGACGCAGCGGTTCCCGCGCTAAGTGTTTCGGCTTCACGCGACACTGCCGGGCGTCTGTATTTGTCGCTCGTTAACCTTGATCCAAATCGTGCGGCTGAGATCAATGCGTCCGTCTCGAGTGGGACGATCAGAAATGTTAGCGGTGAAGTACTAACAGCTACCGCGATAAACGCGATGAACACGTTCGATCAGCCGAACGCCGTGAAACCAGTGGCATTCAGCGGCTTTAAAGTGCAAGGCTCTCAAATGGTCGTGAGTGTTGCGGCGAAGTCGGTTGTCGTTCTGGAGTTCGCCGCGAATTAATTCTCGTAGCCGGTGTGATAGGCGATCGCCTTCGCCTGTGGCATTACCATCGAGGATATGATCTGCGTCGAACGTTTGGCGCCGTCCAGATCGAGTTGTGGTTTTGCCATTTTGCAATTCATCGATGCCCGAATCGCCGTTGCAAGACGGACTGGATTTAGGTTCTCGTGGTCCAACACCTGTACCGCCCCGAGTCTCTGCAGACGCAGGGCGCGTTTTTGCTGTTCATTACAATTTCCTCTTGCAGACGGTACCAGTAGTGCGGGCACACCAGCACGCACGATGTCGAGACAGGTGTTATATCCGGCCTGGCTGATCGACACTGCCGCGCCACGCAACTCATCGCAAAGATTACTCACGCATCTGACGACGTTCAGTTGTGGCTTACCACGAGCTTTGACGCGGAGCGTGTTCCACACGTCGTCCGGAAGAAAGGGTCCGGCGATCACCTTCATCTCGATCTCAGGATCATCTTCAAAACAATGCAGAGCTTCGATAGCGGTGCTGAGCAAAGACTCACCGGCGATCCCGCCACCTGCGGAAACGAGGATTCGTCTTCGATTGTTTCCAATTCCAACCGCAGGCGTCGACCGCGGTACAACAAATCCGGTGTGTATTACCGGCACTTTCAAAGGCACAGTCGGATGAAAAGATTCGTCGAAATGAGCGAATGAAGGATCGGAGTGAACCAGCACCAGATCCAGATACTGGTTTGCCAGCATCGCGGCGCGGTCGTCGTATTTTTGCTGGATCGGCCTTTGACTGCCGAAGATATCTCGTAGACTACAAACGACAAACGGGTGCCTTTCATCAGCGCGGGCTGCTTCGAGCAACGGCCGAAGCTCGCCGACGAACTTCTTGCGACCGAATGGGAATAGTTCTAGCACGACCACAGTAGGCCGCAGATTATCGAAGCAGGTTCGAATCATTTTCTTTCGCCGGTCCAGCGCGCGTTCGACAGAAATTCTCTTGTCGTGACTGACCAGTTGATTTGCTTCGTCTATTCCGAGTGGTGGCAGATTGATGACCTGGACGCCGGTGGGAATGATTAATCCCTTTGGCAGACGACCGCCATTTAAGAACATCACACGAAAGTGATCGGCCAAACTGTCCGCGAGTGCCAGCGAACGGACGAGGTGCCCCATGGCGAGAGAATGTTGGCAATAGAACAGGAGGGAGGGTCGGGTCTGCATTGCGTCTCAACTTCACTATCTGGGCGTTGCAGTGAGACAGTCCCGCGAAGTGACGACAAAATACGTATTACGCAGCTTGATTTAATAATCTGTGTAAATCTGTGTAATCTGTGGATACATGCAGCCCACTGACAGAGAGTTGCTAAATGCCTGCCGCGAAGGTGACGAGTCGTCCTGGGAGGTCTTAGTGGATCGCTACCAACGCCTGATTTATGCAATTCCCCGGCGCGCGGGTCTCAACGAGGATCAGGCGGGTGAGGTTTTTCAGGAAGTCTTTGCGACTTTGCTTCAAAAATTGAACGACATAACGGATCCCGACCGTCTGCATGCGTGGCTGGTGACTACTGCTCGTCGCAAAACGTGGCGACTGAAGTCGAAAGAACGACTACTGCATTCGGCTAATATCGTCGATGAGGAACGCGACGAGGAACAAACAGCAGTGGTCGACAACGCACCGTTACCCGACGAAATCCTCGTGCGTTTGGAGGAGCAACACAGGATTCGCACAGCACTCCTGGCACTCGATGAACGGTGCCAAAAGCTGTTAACCCTGCTTTATTACCGGCCGCAACCACCGTCGTACGCTGAAATAGCTGCGGCTTTTGGAACGTCCGAAGGCAGCATCGGCCCGACGCGTGCACGTTGTCTGAAGAAAATGCTGCAATTACTTGAAAGATGAGAGCTACGTATTTTCTGTGTGAGCTGAGGCACTGTTTTATTGGTAAAACTGAAACCGCTTGGACGGTGACCTAAACTATGAACAATTTCTCACCACACCTTTCCTTCACAGAGTTGAGCGACGTCGCAGACGAACTGTCGCAGCCTGCGGCGGAAACTCTTGAACACCTCGCCACCTGTTCACGTTGTGCGAAGGAGTTGCAAACCTTACGACAAGCGATCGGGTTGATGAGAATTGACGACGTTGAAAATGCCCCGGCGAGCCTGATCCAAAACGCCAAAGACATGTTTCGCGTCCGAGGCGCCAATCGAGAACCTTCTCGGTTGGCGCGCGTGTTAGCTGCGCTGACTTTTGACAGTCTCAGCGCTAAACCTGCCTTTGGACTTCGTTCGGGAGCGAGTGCTGGACGACAACTGATTTACGCCACCGAAATGGCCGACATTGACTTGCGTGTCTCTCCGCAAAGTGGAGAATGGGAGATTGCAGGTCAAATTTTGGGCGCGAGCCAATCGGGAGGGAAAGTTAACCTGGAAAGCGACAACTTCTTCGCTTCCGCCAATCTAAACGAACTCGCAGAGTTCGGCTTCCAATCCGTGCCAAGCGGCATCTATACGATGTTCGTTCACTTGCCGGAGCTGGAGATAGAAATTCCCCCGCTTCAACTCGGCCACTAACGGTGATCCACAGATGGACCGTGCGGAACTCGCGGCACATCTTGTTGAGTCTGACGAAGTTCGACGAGATGCGCTCCTTGAGGATTCTGTCGGCGCGCTGGACGTACATCTCGCCATACAACTCGCCTATATTATCAAAGATATCTGTCTGGATGGCTGGAGCAGCGATCCCGCGCGTTCGCTCGCTGCCGCTGCCACGCTGCGCAAAATCTCTCAGATACGTCCCGAGCCTGAGATCACCGCGCTCTGCCTTTGGTCCAGGGGTATTGAAGCCTTGATTGGTGGTGACATGCCGGGCGCTATCGAGAGTCTCGATCGGGCGCGCACAGGATTCCTCGAGCTCAACAAACCTGAAGTCGCTGCTGCAACCGAAGTAAGCAAAGTGATCGCGCTCGCGATGCTGGGTCTTTACGACGAAGCGATCGCGTGTGCGCTGCGGGCGCGCGAAGTGTTTCTCTTCACCCGGAATCTGCTCGCGGCCGGCAAGATTGAGCACAACATCGGCAATCTCTACTTTCGCCGCGATCAGTATCGCGAAGCGGAAGAATTTCACACTTCGGCGCGCGAACGCTTCATCGCCGTCAACAACGAGAAACAACTGGCGACGATCAACAACTGCCTTGCCAACACGCACGCTGTTCTTCACAAATTCACGTCCGCAGCCGCGTTGTATGAAGAAGCTGCGCAACAGGCAGAGCATGCTGGCGTGCCGGTGACGCAGGCTGAGATCGAGGGAAACATCGGAAACTTTGCGCTCCTACGTGGACGCTATGATGAGGCACTTGATTATCTCGAGCGCTCACGCAGGCGGTACGAGATCCTGGGCATGCCGCATCAGTCGGCGCTTGCCGAAAGAGAAATTGCGGATGCTTATCTCGAATTGAATCTGGTGCCGGAAGCTACTGAGATCTATGCGCGGGTTACCGACACTTTCGCAAGTCTTGGCTTACGTGCAGATGAAGCGCGTGCTTTTGCATCCCGAGGACGGGCTGAGTTTCTTCTTGGCGATGACGATAAAGCTTTGGCGTCTCTGAAACGTGCACGTGAGCTTTACGAAGCGGAAGGAAACAAAGTCGGCGAGGCGCTCGTGTTGTTGTCGCAGGCTCAACTTCACCACGCGCATAAAGATCACCAAATAGCGCACGATCTTGTCGTGCAGGCTGAGAAGGATCTGACTGTCTTCGGCGGCTGGCATCAGATTTTGCTGGCCCGGTGGCTACTCGCCGAGGTCGAACGAAGCCTGGGCCATACCGAAATAGCTGAACGACTCTTCGCAACTGCACTTCACGATTCCATTCGTGAAGGACAGCCGCAGACTACTGAGCGCTGTTTCACCGGTCTTGGACTCGTCGCGCTCAGCAGAGGTGACACGAAAACTGCTGAACAAAGCTTTAGAAAAGCAATTGCGGTTACGGAAGAATTGCGCGCGCCGTTGCCCGGCGAGGAGTTCAAGACTGCATTCTTTGCCAATAAGCTGGTTCCATATCAGGAGTTACTAAGAATCTGTTTGCTCGCCGAAGATGCACGCCTGTCTGAGGCTTTGTCACTCGTTGAAAGCGCTCGCTCGCGTGCTCTCGTCGATAGTCTCGGAGGCGAACAGGAGCCGTTAACCGAAGCGCGCGATCCGTTTGAGTCGCATCTACTCGAACAAATTGAGTCGCTTCGCGAAGAGTTGAACTATCTCTACAAGGAGATGAATCAGCGACAACGCGACGTGCAAAGCGAAGTGCGTGAACGTGAAGGCAAGGTGCTCGAGATCACACGCCAGCTCCATCACCGGCGCGCGGCAACATCGTTGCAGAGTCAACCGTTTGATGTGGATCGGCTGCGAGAGCAGTTACGTGATGATGATGCTCTGGTTGAATACACGACTCTCGACGACGAGCTGCTGGCGTTCGTCGTAACGCGCGAAAAGATTCACGTCCAACGTCAACTGGGTTCCATAGCCGAGATCAATCAGCGATTGCAGGCGTTACGTTTTCAGATCGATACGCTTCGTTTCGGCGCGCAATCCATTCGCAGGCATCTGCCGAGTCTCACTGAAAAGATCAAGAGTCATCTCAATCTTCTCCACAAACAGTTGATTGGACCACTCGAACCGTCACTGCAAAATCGAAATCTGATCATCGTCCCGCATGGTGGTCTGCATTATCTTCCGTTCCACGCTTTGTACGATGGCGATAAATATCTGATTGAGAGTTGCGAGATCTCTTACGCGCCGAGCGCAGCGATCTTTCAGCACTGTCTGCGCCGCGGAGAACATCGATCGGACCGCGCAGTGTTACTTGGTGTTTCCGACGAGCAGACGCCAAGGATTCACGATGAAATACGATCGATCAGTGGAATTTTCGGTAACACCACAACTTTAGTTGACGAAGCTGCGACGACAGCCGCTTTAAAACTCCACTCGACGGCGGCGGATGTAGTACACTTCGCCTGCCACGGGCAATTTCGTTCCGATAATCCACTCTTTTCGGCACTACTACTTGCTGACGGCTGGTTTACTGTTCGCGACGCGTATAGCTTAAGGCTCAATGACGCCTTGGTTACGCTTAGTGCGTGTGAGACCGGTGCAAACGTCGTCGCCCCAGGTGACGAGTTGATCGGTCTGGCGCGTGGTTTCTTTTCGGCCGGAGCGCGCTCTGTTTTACTGAGCCTCTGGATGGTGGATGATGAAGCCACCAATCAGATGATGGTCGATTTTTATCGCGAGGTGAAAGCCGGTTCTTCGTTGTCTACCAGTCTCCGTGCGGCGCAATTAAGGATGTTGAAGGAAATGCCGCATCCGTTCTTCTGGTCGCCCTTTGTACTGGTCGGACACTGGTGATATTTTGTCGCGAAGTTTCAACAGTCGTTGTTGGGCAGGATCAGTACCCTTACGCGGTAGCGTCGGGTCGGACGCAGCGGCATTCAACTAAGTTTAAAGGTATTTCTGGTTGTGGATGAGAGACTGTTTGGTGGAAACGTCTTTTGTCCAGGAGGACGGACCCCCGCCGTTGAATCAAACATTATGAGTCATGTCCAGGCCAACAATTTGAAGCCGAATAGTCTTAGATTGAGTTGGACAGCTGCAGTCTTCGTTATCTTGGTGTTGACCGCAGCCGCCGCAACTCTTGTAAAGACTCCTGTACCAGCGCGCGCTTCCTCGGCGGATGATGATGACTTCATGCCCGGTGAGGTTGTTGTTCGGCTTTTCAGCACCAGCGATCTTGCCGGTGTCGCGATGAAGTTTGCGCTTGATCCGAAACCGCTCGATCAATTTGGCTCGCGACCGATTTATCGTCTGCGAATCATTGATGGTGCGCGTGTCGAGGATCGCGTAGCGCAACTCGATAATGATTCGCGCGTCGAATTTGTCGAACCGAACTTCATCCAGACACCTCCCGAAGGTGGCGGCAACGGCTGGAGTGTGGGAAATGGTTGGAGCGTCGGTACGCCATCGGCATACACAGCGCAATGGGCGCCGCTAACAATCAAGTTAGCCGACGCACAGCGAGTTAACACTGGCATCGGTAAAGATGGACAACCGGTAAAGATTGCGGTGCTCGATACCGGGGTCGATCTTTCACATCCCGCACTGACGGACCATCTAATGCCCGGGTTTGATTTCGTCGATTTCGATAATGATCCCAGCGAGGTTGGTAATCAAACTATCGGACCATTCGGTCACGGAACACACGTCGCCGGACTCATCGCACTCGTTGCGCCAGATGCGAAGATTATTCCTGTGCGAGTGCTTGATGAGAGAGGAATCGGCAACTCATGGGTGCTCGCCGAAGCGTTGGCGTATGCGGCCGATCCGGATGGTAACCCCGCAACACACGACGGCGCCGACGTGATAAATCTCAGCCTCAGCACGTTGCGACGAACAGAGTTATTAAAAAATGTGTTGGAAAAGGTGTGTGGCGGTAGCGATGATTTTCCGGCAATCGGTAATCCAAATCTCGTTATCGTTGCGGCTGCGGGTAACGGCGGCGATTTTACAGAGCAGTATCCAGCGGCAGAGGGTGTTAACGGACTAATCGCTGTGGCTGCGTCAACACAGGTAGATAAGTTGGCGTCGTTCTCAACTCGCGGTTCGTGGATTCGCGTGGCTTCTCCCGGTGTGGGAATAACCAGCACGGTGCCGGGTGGTCTATATGGAATATGGAACGGTACGTCGATGGCTGCACCTTTGGTAGCTGCTACCGCAGCGTTGATTCACGCGCAGTACCCGAATACACGCAATGACAAGATCGTCGATCACATTGGCAAAACCGGCCGGCGGATTGATGGTCCAGTTCAAGCCAGATTGGACGCTGGTAAAGCCTTAACAACCATTCCGCGTTAAGCCACAAAAGCACAAAGTCTTTTTGTGGCTACATAAAAAGGGAATTGATGGTGCGGAAAGGTTCGGCATCGTCAGCAAAACGAAACGTCCCGTGCTCTTTCATTTCGCGAGCGCCGCGGAGCAGGGCAGTCAGAGCACAGCGAGCAAGCGCGCTGCCCACGCTAATGCGCTTCACGCCGATCGCAGATAATTCCGCCACACTCAGTTCGACGCCTTTTAAACCCATCAATACATTTACTGGTCGATCAACAGAGCTCACTACCGCCGCGATGTCTTCTTTAGTTGTGAGCCCCGGCGCATAAAGCACGTCAGCGCCTGCTTCCTGATACATCTGCAATCGCTCGATCGTGTCTTTCAAGTCGGGTTTGCCGACGAGATAGTTCTCGCAACGCGCAGTCAAAGTGAAGGGAAAAGGAAGATCTCGAATCACTTCGGCCGCAGCTCGAATGCGTTCGCTTGCAACTGACCGTTCATAGATCGGATCGTGGGAACGCGCCGTCGCGTCTTCAATCGAGCCGCCCGCAGCTCCGGTGCCTGCCGCAAGGCGAATCGTCTCGGCGACAAACTCAGGTGCATCTCCGAAGCCGTTCTCCAGATCGATACTGATAGGCAAATCTGTTGCAGCAGCGACGGAGGCGGCGTGCGCCAGCATCGCATCGCGACCGACTGCGTTGTCAGACTTTCCGATCGAGAAAGCGTAGCCGGCACTACTCGTCGCCAGCGCATCGAAGCCGAGATGTGTCAGCAGTCGAGCGCTGCCGACGTCCCATGGGTTCGGAATAATGAATGTTCCGGCGCGCTTGTGAAGCTCAACGAAAGCGCGGCTTTTTTCAGCCTGGGTTAACATGCGATCTCCTCATTCGTGTTGTGGCGGCAGTGCGAAGGTGCCTTCAACTACCTGCACAAAATTTCTCTCTTCACGAAGAATGATACGTTTGCTCTGCGCCAGTGCGAAGTTCGCGAGCGCTTCTGAGTCGAATCGCAGACGCGCGCGATAAGTTTCATACGCAGCAAGGCTATCGAACGCGATCAATCCCCAGGCGACATCGTTTGTGCCTTCGTGCGGTAGGAAGTAGCCGACGAGATGCCCGCCGCAACGCGGAATGATGCGTCCCCAATTCTCTGCGTATGTCTTGAACTCATCGCGTTGGAACGGGTCGATTTGATAACGAATGATGCACGTGATCATTGATTCTTCTCCTTCCAAGTCTGAATTGGGCGTAACTGTAGGGGCGGCCCTCCGTGGCCGCCCGTGG
>DASTVU010000388.1:0-11486 GCA_035758935.1 Pyrinomonadaceae bacterium
CCGCTGATTTCAATTGTTGACGATGATGAGTCGGTGCGTAACGCACTGAAGAGCCTGATCGACTCGGTGGGGTTTCGGGCTGAGGTGTTTGACTCGGGTGAGAAGTTTCTAAATTCGCCCTACTTGTCGCAAACGGACTGCCTGATTGCTGACGTCCGAATGCCTGGAATGAGTGGACTCGAACTTCAGGACCGGCTGAGTGCCGCTGGCCGTTCCATCCCGATTGTCTTCATCTCGGCCCACGAAGATAAAGAAGCACGAGCCCGGGGCCTGCGGGCAGGCGCGATTGACTTCCTGCAAAAACCGTTTAGTGAGGATTCGCTGTTGGGAGCAATCAGCGTCAGTCTGGACAAGAGCTAAAAGAAAAGGGATACGCAATGTTACAAACTGCAAGTACTCTGAATTATCAACCTTTGCCTGTTACGTCTGTGAAGTCGCTGGCAAAATCAGCGAATCACAGTCGAGCAGAATTTGCGAAGCGGTCTTCTAACGATCTTTCAGTTCTCTATCCCCAGTCAGTACTGAAATCAAGTGATTCAACAGGTTGGCAGAATGTGCGTGCGATACATTTCTGCCACACCTCCAGAGAAGTCGTAATTCCCGCCTCAGACGACCACTGCATCGTGAAAAACCTTGGTGACAGTTCGTTTTTCACGCAAGTCTTTCCAGGTAAACGTCGATTTGAAGGAAAGATGCTTGCGGGCGAAACCGCGATCATTCCGGCGGGGTCGTCATGGACTTGTCGAGCTGAGGGTGCGGAATTACCGCCAATGCTGCTGCTCTATTTGCGGCCGCTGTTTGTACGCACAGCTGGGGGCGAGTTGAACTTCGCGCACAGCGAGGTTGGTCTAACGCCGCAAATCGGTTTCAAAGATAAACACATCTGCCACGTGGCGATGTCGCTCTTGCACGAGTTGAACGAAGCGAATGTTGTGGGCCGCCTTTATGCCGATTCATTGGCACACGGACTCGCCATACAACTCATGAGGCGTTACAGCTCGTTGAAAGACGTCCATGTTGGTCATGGCGGCATGGCGCCACACAAGTTAAGACAAGCAATCGCGTTGATCGATCATCATCTTTCCGACGAAGAGGAAGGACGCGTGGCGCTTCGTGGCGTCGCCCTCGCAGTGCGCATGAGCTACTTTCACTTTTCGCGAGCCTTCAAGCAGTCGATGGGAATGACCGCGACGAATTACATAGCGGGTCGCCGGATTGAGCGTGCGAAGCGGATGCTGGAGGAGACGGAATTGCCAATCTCGGAGATTGCCCTGCGTTCGGGCTTCTCCAGCCAGAGCCACTTCACAACGGCGTTCCGCCGGCTGGCAGGCGCGACGCCAAAAGCATTTCGAGCGGCGCTGTGATCAGCAGCGCTTTGTCGCGTTGATACTGGCCTTCTGCCAGGGCTTTCGTCTTCGCCTGCGTGGCTGGTCCACCGGATCGGGTGGTACTTCATCCTCTTCAATAATGGGCTCATCCATTCCGCGAATATAAGGAAGACGAGTGCGTTCTTCTTCTAGTTGTTTGCTCACCTTATCAGCCACTTGCGGCACAAAAAGGCACAAGAGCACAAAACAATTTCTTGTGCTTTATGTGCCTTTTTGTGGCTAAAAATTCTTTGTGGCTAAAAGAAGAGTGTGGCTGAAACCATCATGGAGCCCGTTACTTTGGTCCCAGCCACACTCGAAACACAGGGAAGTCCCCCCTCGCTCGATATCAACCCTGTGTGTATGAAGAAGGTCTCCAGTTACAACGTGTGTGCATACTAATCTCTTGCAACTTCTACTTCTTTCAGATTGTTGTCACTTTTATCAGCAATTTGCGGTGACGAAAGCCCGAGGTCGAGATCCTTATAGAACTCCTTCTCACCTCCTTCAAAGTGATGCCCGCCCGCTTTCACCACATACAAATGTTTTGCACCCGGTATCGTGTCGTAAAGCGACTGCGCCTCGCGGAAAGGCGCGTTCTTGTCGCTCGTCGCATTCAGAAAGACAATTGGTGTTTGTTTGAGCGACTTTAGAAAGGGATGAATATCAAAAACCTTTTCGCGCGGGGTTCCGTGTGTAAAGTAAATGATCGAGTCGGCTGGTCTCCACGCGAGCTCGCCATAAATAGGAAGACTGATCGCAATCACGCGATTGACAGGCCGACTGAACTCCGGTTGTGACGCGGCAATCACGCTGTAGCCCGCGCCCAATGACCAGCCCGCAAGGACCAAAGGCGCTTTGTTATCGATACCCGGTTGAGTAATCGACTGCTTCGCGATTGCGTCGTAGTCACGTGTTAACTCGTCCGGTGAAAGTGGTTTCTGCGGCGTCGCGAAATTGACGAGATAACTTTTCACGTCGATGCCGACGACAGTAATGCCGTTTGCGGCAATGTGCGCAGCAATGTCGGCGCAGAATGGACTCCAACCGCCATCGCCGCTCGTGAAAAGTACGAGCGGTTGATTCGTCGCATGCTCCTGTTGATAGAGCTGTAGATCGAGTGGTGGACCACTCCGGATCGTCACTTGAAATGTGGAATGTTTGACTTCGTGCGACAGCTCCTCGTGAGTAACGTGATGATAAAACCCACGATACCACCTCACTGCTGCATACACGGATGCTGCACAACAAATCAGAACCAGCGAGATAATCAGGATCTTAATCCGCATTTTTTTCAGCGTTTCTCCGTGGCCCGCATCCACGTCACGGCATTTCCAAGCGCCGCATAAAACTCGTCGCGCGCGCCGCTAAACCGGTGATTACTCGCCCTAATAAGCACATACGTCTTCGGATTTCCGGCAGTCGCAAACAACGCGTTACCAACCTTCTGCGGACTCGCCGTGTCGGACGTGCTTTGAATCATCACGAGCGGCACCGGTGCAATCTGGCCCATCACGTCTTCACTCCGAAATCCGTAAAGCGCATTGCTCTCAGCGTGCAGGTTTGCATGATTTGCGCCGAGACCGCTGACTAATTGGTTCTGTTTTGGCAAACCGATGGAAATGATTCCGGCCCAGTTAGTCCGCGTTTGTTCATCGGACCCAACTGCGATCGCAAAGCCGGCGCCGAGTGACCAGCCGTAAACATAAACCGGTGTGGCGCGATCGACCTTCGCGTAAGCACGCAAAGCCACTGCAATGTCAGTGTAATCACGCGCCAGCTGTTTGATGGTCAGCGGTGTATTTACGGACGAAAACTCTCGCAAATAAATCTTCGAGTCAATTCCCGCGACCGCAAAGCCCATGTGGGCCAGCTGTTCCGCTGTGCGCGGTGCCAGTCCTCGCCAGCCACCGTCGCCACACGCATAAATCGCCGGTGTTGCAGGCTTGTCACCCTGCGGGCGATAAAAGTGAACTCTGAATTGATGCCCTCTGACTACGACGTCGCGATCTTCAGTAACTACGTCCGCCCATGTTTTTGAGTCGTCAGGGTCGTAGTGATCCGGATCCTGCGCGGCTGCACGCATCGACGACGTCACGACGACGACGAAAGCAATGCCCAACAGAATCCAACGATGAATGAGGCAGCGTGTTTCCATGTTTTGATCTTTTCCGGAAAACCTCTTCGCCCGATTAACATCTCGAGCCTGAGCGCGTTGCGAACCTGAATCACGGCGTACAGCATGCTGAGCGAGAGGTGGCGTTGATTGAAACAAAAATAACGCGGCTCCCACGTGTGTGGGTGATACTTGGCTTTGTAGCGATACAACAGTTTGAAGTCGTAGTTGATATTGACTCGCTCGTAGACGAATCGCATGAGTCGCGCGAGCACCGGATGGTCCAGCAGGTCCGGATCGTCGAGTAGTGCGAGTGGCGCCAGGCCCATCGATGCCATCTCATAACCTTCTTCGCGCAACAGACGAAGAATCTCGGCGGTCAGTAGTTCCATAGTCCCGCGCACCGCATCATGCCTGCGCCGCGTGACGTCGAGGTAATAACCACTCCGCCCGTAAATCGGTTCACAAACGATAAAGCCCTCGATTCTTCCCGTTCCCTGCATCGCGCGCGCGATGAAATAGCGCTTGGCGCATGGATGGTCGAGGCCAAGCGAGCCGAGTACAAATCCCAATTCCTGACTTCCTTTGCACTTCAGCCACGCCTCGGAAATTTCGCGTAGCTCGTCGTTAATTGTTTCTGCACCTTTGGCAAACGGATGGTGTTCGCTAACTACGAGTCCTTCGCGTCGTGCCTTGTTGGTGGCGGCTCGCACCAGTTCCATCTTGCCACCGGCGAGGGTAAAGCGGTTCAGATCGAAGACGGCTTCTTTACCAATCTGCACATCCGCAAAACCCTCCTCCCGGAATGCTTCCAACATCAATGGCGAAACTTGATAAGCGCCTACCGGTCTCAACATGGCATTTTTGAAATCGTGGATGAGCCGGCGTGCCTGGTGCGGTGCGCATACGGGATCGCCGGCGATCAGAGCGACCCCGCCGCAAATCTGGTATGCGAGAAATCCATCCACGCCAGGCGAGGTGAAATAGGATCTTGGTCCCTCGAGCAGCACATACGAACTTGAACTTGTGCCGTAACGCCGGACCCACGAATCGAGTTTCGCTTGCTGCAGTTGCATAGTCGTGGACCGTCAGTAACTCAGGTGGTTCCTGCGATTCCAATGACGACGATGATGATGGCGATGATGGCGCCAGTAGTTTTTATCGTGATGGTCCTTGGCGTTAGCTGTGGCTGACTGCATACCCAGGGTCGCCGCCCCGAATAACACCACGGCACCCAGGACAAATGAAACGAGTTTTTTCATGATCAATTTTCCTTTCAAAAGACATCCGACCCGTGTTCGCATTTGGCAACGGTCATGCCAGCCACAAATCAATCGAATGAGGCCATAATGGACCACAACGGCCGTGACATCTTTGCCATCGCCACCAGAACGCCACACCTTTCTAACAAATCATCGGACGTACTGTAGGGGCGGCCCTCCGTGGCCGCCCGTGGTTTGAATTCGTGTTCGCAAACTCGACGCCGTCGTTTTCTTGAGGCCGGTAACAAACCACGGGCGGCCACGGAGGGCCGCCCCTACAGTACGTACCGCGGCGCCCAATCCTGCAAAGAAGCACAAAAAGCTGAAAGATTAGCTGGACGCGAAGGTGGCATTGTCTTTGCCAAGCAAGCCGAAGGTGAGGATGCGAACGGTTAAGCTTCATTCGAAAACAACACTACTGAGCTCCGTGCTGACAGTCGCTATGTTGATTGCGGCGCTCGCGGTTACAAGCGCGGCGATCGCCAACATCGAGCGCACTGACGACCAAACGCTGGCCGAAACCCAGGCGCGCGATCTCGCACAGCACATCAGCGACATCGGCTCGCACGACCCTGAAGCAGTCATGCGAGCAGCGAACCTGATCAAAGGATCCCGCCCCACAATTGTGAGCGTGAGAGTCTGGCAACTCTCAGGAGGAGAATTCACAGAAAAGACCGCAGCATACGGGAGCGCGCCAGCGACGCCCATACCGGAGAACATGAAGAACGAACTCCGTCATGGCCCCGGTCCAACCGTCGTCAACGCAAACCAATCTCTGTATCGAGCCTTCGCAGTCATTCTCGAGAACGGCCGGCCGAGTGGTGCAGTCGAGATTGTCCAGCGCTTCGACAGTATCTGGGCGGTGGCATTTCGTTATCTAAAGAGCGTCATCTGGATGTCGTTGATCGCAATTGGATTGGTCCTGGTCGGCACATATTTCTTATTCCGGCAAATGCAATTGACTACAAGACTCGAGACCGAACAAGAGATCCTGCGCGATCGCGTTCGCGACGCCACGATCGAACTGGAGAAACGAAATCAACAGCTTCAGGAAACCAACCTCGAGCTCTGGCGCACCAACCGCCGCATGAATGAACTCGGCCGTCTGGCTGCGGCAGGTCAAACAGCCGCGCACTTCGCACACGAGGTTGGTACTCCGCTCAACCTGATCAGCGGGCACGTTCAGTTGCTCAAGTCAGATCTGGATCGCGACCCGCGCGACGCCGAATCGCGCATACGCACGATCAGCGCACAGATCGAACGTATTGAACGAATTGTTCGTCGCATGCTCGACAAAACGCGGTTCGAAACTGAGCTGGCGCCGCTCGATCTGAATTCGGTGTTGCGCAAACTGTGCGATGCGATGTCGCCGGCGTTCGACAAACGAAACATTCACCTCGTGGAGACTTTTGCCGACAATCTCCCACTCATCGCTGGTTCATCCGATCGATTGCAGCAGTTATTCCTGAACCTTATTAACAACAGCCTCGATGCGATGCCCGAAGGCGGTGAAATTCAGATTTATACGGCGATCGAGGGCAAGCAGAGTAAGACACAACGGGTCCTTGTAGACTTCATCGACACCGGAACGGGAATGACTCCCGAAGTGATGAGTCACATCTTTGATCCGCTCTATACGACGAAAGATCGGGGCCATGGCACGGGACTCGGCTTAGTGATCGTCAGTCAAATCGTTTCTGAACACGGCGGGAAAATCGAAGTTAAGAGCGAGTTGGGAAGAGGCACGCGCTTCCGTCTGACGTTCGCGGCAATTCCGAAGGACGTGCCAGTAGTAGTTGAAGAACATGAACCTGAGTTGGAAGTAGGTATTCATTAGATGAAACACATTCTTGTTGTCGATGACGATCAGGATTCATGCGACTTGCTGCGCGAGATCTTTTGCGCTGAAGGGTGGCAAGTCGACACTGCACTAAGTCCGTCGCAGGCATTCAGCGTCGCGGAAAAAGAGAAGATCGATCTGGTTGTCAGCGACGTGAATCTTGAAGCAAATCAGTCGGGGCTTGATTTGTTAAAAGACTTGCGCGCGCAGTGTCCGGTAATTCTGGTCACGGGATTCGGAACACTCGACTCAGCGGTCGAAGCGGCACGCGAAGGCGCGTGGGATTTCATTTCGAAACCGTTCAAGGTTCAGGAAGTGGTTGCGATTGCACGACGCGCTCTCGAGCAGGATCGAAATAATGCGGGCGCTGAGCAGCGCGCAGAGCAGATTTCGGCGCCGTATGAACAGGGCGGATTGCTGGGACGCTCGCCTGTAATGATCGGGCTCTACAAAGAGATCGCGCGCGTCGCGCCTACTCGTTCGACGATCCTGATCGTGGGTGAGTCTGGAGCCGGAAAGGAACTGGTGGCGCGATCGATTCATCAGCACAGTACGCGGTCGGCCGGTGCGTTCGTGGCAGTAAACTGCGGCGCGCTTACCGAAACGCTTTTGGAAGCAGAGCTCTTTGGTCACGTTCGCGGTTCATTCACCGGCGCGGTCGGCGATCGCAAAGGACTCTGGGAAGAAGCTGCCGGTGGAACACTCTTTCTCGATGAAGTTGGCGAAACGAGTCCGGCATTCCAGGTACAACTCCTGCGCGCATTGCAGGAAGGAGAGATCAGACGTGTAGGGTCATCGAAAGCAACACAAGTTGACGCTCGTATTCTTGCGGCCACTAACCGAAACCTTGAGCAGGATGTTAAGGCAGGAAAGTTTCGGGAAGATCTTTATTACCGTCTTAGTGTAGTAACGCTGCCTGTGCCTTCACTTAAGGAACGTCGCACAGATATTCCGCTCCTCGCGGAACGTTTTCTCGGCATGGTGCTCGACAGAGAAGGTCACAAGCAATTGACGCTCTCTGAAGAAACGATTCGAACGTTGGTGGCTTACAACTGGCCGGGAAATGTGCGTGAGCTTGAATCGGCGATCGAGTATGCGGTGCTGCACGCGCGCGGTCACGCGATTGTCCCTGAAGACCTGCCGGAAAAACTTCAGTCGGCCCAGGTGCGCTCCGCGGCACGGTCGCCATTATCTGCTCTTTTCGAAGATCTGCCAGCGCTCGACGAACTCGAGCGACGTTACCTGCTCTACATCCTCGAAGTCGCGGGTGGCAATCGCACTCGCGCCGCCGAGATCCTCGGCATCGATCGCCGCACACTTTATCGAATGATCGACCGCTGGGGGATCGATAAAGCCACTGTGGCTATTTTGCCCCCCGACCCTAATTAGCCACAAAGAAGATCGCCACAAAAAGGCACAAAAAGCACAAAAATGACCCGGAAATGTGCGGGAGTTGGAAAACGTGATCGAGCGCGCCATCACTCTGAACCAGGGTGGCGTGATTACAATCGACGATCTACCCGCACGGATTCGTCTCCAGCCGGCACATGACACGCCGCCGCTCTCGGCAGACGAGCTCGATCAAATTTTTTCAGGGTTACCCAATCTTGATGAGATTGAGCGACGTTACATCCTCCACGTACTCGAAGCCACCGGCAACAATCGTAAACGCACCGCCGAAATCCTCGGCATCAACCGCAAGACGCTCTATCGAATGGCGGCTCGCTTTGAGATTGAATTTGGGCAGGCTGTAAGTCATGTCTAAACCGAGGGCGGCCACGGAGGGCCGCCCCTACAGTACGTTCCGCAAGGCCTGATGGAAATATCACGCAATGTGGTACGTACTGTAGGGGCGGCCCTCCGTGCCCGCCCCCGGTTGAATTCAAATCACAAGATCTCTGCGCGTTGGCTTTTTACCAGGATCTCCACGGTCTTTTCCCAAAGGTATGGATGCTTGCCTGTCAGCCGGATCAATCCGGCGGTCTCGCGTGCCTTGATCCAAATGGCGCCGACGCCGCCAAACAACGCGAATGGATTCTCACCAATAATTTGCCCTGGGCCAGTCAACGTGAAACTAATCGCCGCGTTGGCTAACGGCCGAACAGCGCCATATTCGTCGGTCACTTTCAAAACCACTCGCGTCGCATCGATGCCGTCACCATTCAACTCGCGATCATCTGCATCCATGTGAAACTGTCTGTCAGCTCCCTGGCCCGAAAGTTTTTTAGTAATGACGAGCTTCCCACCGATGTAACCTTCCAGCGTCATGTCGCCCCATCCTTTGTTAATGCCGGCGCGAATGTTGGTTACGAATGGTGGATACTTCAAGTGGGGAAAGTTCTCACGATCAGGTCCGGTATCAGCAACAAGGTTCTTGCCAATGTAAATCTTGAGATGATCGCAGTTGGAAGAGACCATCGCTATGTTGAAGCTCTCGTTGCGGTCTCCGCGTGACCAGTCAAACGCCGGCTCCAACACAATCTCTTCCGCCGGATCGCATTGCGACTTGTAAAAACCTCCCGCCGGTTTCGCGATCCGGAAAATATCTCCAACACCGTGATAACAAATACGATCGGTGGAACAGAAGTTCGCGTGCGTGTTGTAGTCAAACGCGCACCATCCAATCCCACCGGCGTAGCGCTTGTCAGAAGCAAGCTGGTTGTGCACGCGCGCGTGTCGCATCGCATGTTCCGTAACGCGCTCGATATTGTCGTTGCGCTTTGTTGGATACATGTGACCGATGAACTCTGTATTCAGATAAAGCGGATGTTTCGGAGGACGCAGCGGTATCTGAAAGTCGTTCATGGTGAAGACATCTTCGAGCAGTTCGGATTCGTAGTTGTAGCGAATACCACCTGTCTGACGAGAGTCGTCGAGTGAACGCGCGAGCTGGTTTGTGCGCGTGTAAAAGTCCCGATCGTCACGCGACTCATTAACTCGCACCCCCCAGAGCACGATCGAAGGATGGTTCCAATCGCGACGCACCATACTCTCAACATAACTCACCGACAGATCCTTCCACTGCTGATCGCCGATGTGCTGCCAGCCCGGAATCTCTTCGAGAACAAGCAGACCATATTCGTCACACGCATCGAGAAAGTGCGGCGACTGCGGGTAATGCGACGTGCGCACAATGTTGCACTTCAGCTCTTTCTTGAGAATCCACGCATCACGCTTTTGAACCCGCGCAGGCATTGCCTGGCCCACAAAAGGATACGTTTGGTGTCGATTTAAACCACGAAGCTTGAGGTGTTTTCCGTTCAGGAAGAAACCATCGGGAGTGAATCGCGCTTCCCGAAAGCCCGTGCGTGTTATGTATTCATCAATACTCCGGCCATTCTCAAGCAGGGTCACTCGCACATCGTACAGCTTCGGACGATCAAGCTCCCACAGTTGGACCGAACCAACATTTGCGAGCGTTACGTCGACTTTAGAACTGCCGGGGGGAACTTCCGCTTCGCTCGCAGCAACAACACGCGCGCCATCGAGCAGCTCGACTTTCAACTTACGTATCGAGTCTGAAGCTAATTTATTCTCGAGAAAACAACGCACCTCAAGACGCCGTCGGGAACCCAAAACGTCTACGGGTTTCGCAAACACGTTTTCAATAAATGTATCCGGCACGATTCGGAGTTCAACGTCGCGATAAATACCTCCGAACGTCAGGTAATCAATCTCGCCACCAAACGGTGGGATGTCGCTACGCTCAGTTGAATCCACTTCAACCGCGATCACATTGTCTCCACGCCAGTTCAAAAACTTCGTCAACTCATATGAAAACTGCGTATATCCGCCGCGATACTCACCCAGACGTTGACCATTGATATAGACCGTTGCCGCAGTCATTACTGCCCCAAAATCAACGAAGACCCGCTTGCCGTTTGCACCTGGAGGCACTTGGAAATGACGACGATAAAGCGAGACGAACTGATAGTCTTTGTCGTCAAACCCGTGCCACGGCATCATCTTGTTCGTATGCGGAATCGTTACACGCGTGAAGCGCGTGTCGTCGAAACGCAGCGCCGTGCCGCCCGCCACATTCTTTTCGCTGAACAGCCATTTACGATTGATCGGATAGACTCGTCTGCCAGCGCCTGATCCATCCTGAGCAGCATTAGAGGTCAGAGGGAGCAACGAAATCCCAATCAAACCTACACCACTGCTTTTAACGAAACTTCGTCGGTCGATTCTTTTCATATGTGCCTTTTGTGCTTTTTGTGCCTTATTGTGGCAATTTTGGTCCGGCGTAGATAACTGCTATTTCCGAGAGAGATGTCGTCTTATCAGTTCCAAAACCGGAAAGCGATATTAGTTTCAAGTAGCGAGCAGTGTTGACACGAGAGAATGCAACGTATTGAGGAGCGAACGTCGAAAGCAATTCACCGCGTGCTATATCCGACCACAACTTTCCATCGTCACTTCCCTGAACAACGAACTCACGAATGTCACCTTCATGCTCCCGATGATTTTGTCGCGACATCAGCACTACTCCAGACATTGCCACCGGCGCGCGAAATGTAATCATCAGTTCCACCTGCTCACGAGCCGGGGCACGCTGGTCGCCAACAAGGATGAAGGTTGTCGGATCGCCGTCGATTGCAGAGCCCGCCGCCGCGCCCTCGACTTCCGCTTTGGCGCCGAGTTTGGACATGATGCGCGTATCAAAAAGTAAGCTGCGAATTTCCCCTTGCGTTATCCCGACACTGGGTTGGAAACAATCGCTCTTCATGTACATGAGAAGCGACCTGCGTAGTTGGGCCAACACAGGATTAGCTTCGCTCTCCCTCGTGACGTCGATCGCAGAGACAAGCAACTTGCCGTTACCAACCCCACCCTCAAACAGAAGGCCGAGCTTGTAGTTTCGATTCCAATCGTCGATGGCCCACACAACAGGTTCCAAA
>DASTVU010000389.1:0-4355 GCA_035758935.1 Pyrinomonadaceae bacterium
GAACCAGCCCGTCGAGAAATTAAATAAAGAACCCAGCAACCCAGCGCGGAACCACTCGTCGCCATGAACGCGTAGAGCAACATCCAGCTCGGATTCGTCGTCGACAACAGAATCATCAACGCGTCTGCGCTGCTCGGCAGGGGCACAAACGTCGAATCAAGAAACGCGACTGCGAAGAGACCAAAGGCGCCGTAGGTGATCAAATACTCAGAAAGACGCGTGAGCCATTTCGTAACGGGATGAAGAACAGATTTCAATCAGAGGTCCTTTCAGTCTCTAAAGCTTCTTCGGCGGTCTTATTCAAAGCTGCATTTGCGTTCAGGCGCCGGTTAACAAGGATATAAATGATTAAGCCAATCAGTACGATAGACGCGACGATACTGATAACGACGAGTCCATTATCTTTCATGAAAAGCAAAACTCTCCGGCCATAGTACACAGCCAGGATTCCCTCAACGTAATAACGGAAAGATCTCGCAATCATCACTGTCAGTAAAAACTTCCAGCGCGGATACTCCAGCGCGCCCGCAGTGGCGACGAAGATCTTGAACGGCAACGGAGGAGGAAGAATCGCGGGAATGCCGATCGCCAGAAAACCAAAGCGCTCGTACGCCCGTTCGACTCGCTTAATATTTTCCAGCTTGAAGCGCTTGCGCAGCACCGCCTGGCCGCCGCGACGAACGATCGTGTAAAGCAGATTGCATCCAATTACGCTGCCGGTGGCTGCAAAGAGGGGAAAATAGAACGCGGCTTTTGGATCTTTGAAACAGCGGCCAACAACCAGATAGTCGTTGATTTCGGGCAGAGATAAGAGCGATGAGTCGAGCGCTCCAATAATGATCATCGCGGGCGCCGCGAAGTATAGCGGCAACCCAATAACGTTTACTTCCAACCACCTTGCAATCGCCAGTAACCAGTCGTACATGCGGCGGTTATGAAAGCACAACTGCACATCCGTATCAAAATCCGCGTTTATTTTGGCTTATTTTACTGGTGCGAACACCGAAGGTGTGTCGTAAGTGACGCCGACCGTAAATCCGGAGTTTGGGCTGAAGCTCGTGAGGCCTTTGATGCCGGCGAAATCGAATCGCAGTCCGGACGCTCTGATCTGCATTCCGAGTCGTGCTTCGCCGTATGATTCCGTTCCGAGTGGACCGTTGCCGGGACGCGTGTTGGCGCGACCGTTTACTTCACCGGCAACGCTGAATTGTTTGTTTATACGGAAGATTCCGGCAGCTCCGTAGGTAATGACATCGTTTTGCGAAAACAGTTCGGTCGGTGCAGTGAGAATAGCGATGCCGAGATTACCGAAGGTATTGAAGCGTCCGTCGGCTCCGAATTTCTTACCCACCAGAATCGAACCAAAGGCGTTTGTCTGATTGACGCCGATGCCGCGCGCCTCGTTTGAATTTGGAAGCTGAACACCGAAACGAAATCCCAGTGACGGACCGCGACGAGTTTCATTGCGCAGTTTGAATTTAGCCGCGAGGGTGAAGTCGCCAGTGTCGTTAGTTGAGTTCGCTCCTGGCGCAAGCTCTAAAGGAATTGCCGACACACCGCGTGAATTAATACTGACGTAATTCTGGGCCACGCCTTCGATTTGAAACTCGACGTTTGGGCCCATTCCAAAATTGATGCCGATAACACCGACACGCGTCAGGTCGCCTCGGATGCCGGAGACGGTGTACTTTGCGCCCTGCATGAAGTCGATGCCGGCTTCGATGCGGATCGTTCCCGGTGGAATGATGTCGACGTCTTCAGTGATCAGAGGTCGTTGCTGTGCGGCGCTCGGAACAACGCAACAGGTCAAGAGGATCAAAACAAATAAAAGGCGCCTCATTGCGGAGGGATTCTAAGACAGGATTACAGGATTAACAAGATTTAGTTAGAATCTGTGTAATCTGTGGATAAAGGAAACCAATCTATGCGACGCGTTGCAGTCCTCTTTTTGGCGCTTGTTTGTCTCGTAATCCCTTTGAACTCGAGCCAAACGGCTCCGCAACAGACCTCTGTTCAAATCAAAGGCATTAAAGATCGCATCACGATCCGCCGGGACGAACGCGGCATCCCTTACGTCGAGGCACAGAACGACGAAGATCTTTTCTTTGGTCAGGGCTACGCCACCGCTCAGGATCGTTTGTGGCAAATGGATCTGTTCCGTCGCACGGCGCGCGGCGAGCTAGCGGAAGTTCTTGGCGCCGGACCAGGTAACGTCGCAACAGAACAGGACAAGCTCCATCGCAACTACGGTTTTGCGCAGGCCGCCGAAGCAGAATGGGCCAACGCCACACCACGCACGCGTACGATGCTGGAAGCTTACACGCGTGGTGTTAATGCTTATGCGTCGTCACTCGATCCGAAGTCGATGCCACCCGAGTTTCAGATCCTGCAATACAGTTTTCGTCCCTGGACACCGGCTGATTCGCTCGTCGTCGTTAAAATATTCTTCGAAGCCCTTTCAGACACATGGCGTTTGGACATCATGCGGCAGGCCTTGTCTGTTTTACCTCCGGAAAAACGTGCCGAACTGTTGCCTGAGATTTCCCCAATCGATGTGCTGGTTGTCGGCAAAGACACGCAATCCAAAGTTAAATCCGTGGCGCGAATGAACCCCGAACGCGTTTCGCCGGAAGCGCTTGCGAAACTCGCTCACAACCAGGAAATCGCAGCCGCGGCATTGGATCGAATCGGTTTTCACACTGATGCACTCGCCGCAAGTAACAACTGGGTCGTGAGCGGCAAACGCACCGTCACGGGCAAACCACTCCTTGCAAACGATCCACATCTACGACCGACAGCGCCTTCGATCTGGCACCTCGTCCACCTGAGTGCGCCGGGACTGCGTGTTGCGGGCGTCAGTACCGCAGGACTGCCGGGCGTCATTATTGGTCACAACGAGCACATTGCCTGGGGCTTCACTAATGTTGGACCAGACGTTCAGGATCTCTATATCGAGAAATTCAATCCTGACAATCCGAAACAGTATCAAACGCCTTCTGGCTGGCAGGACGCTGTGATCCGGCGCGAAGAGATCAAAGTCAGAAAAGGTATTGGTAGTTCCGAGCACGACATCGTGAATCATGACGTCACCGTTACTCGTCATGGTCCGATTATTTTTGAAGGCGATGGCAAGCGATACGCGTTGCGCTGGACCGCACTGGATCCGACCAGGAACAACCCTGATTCCACGCAGATACTGAATCGGGCACGCAATTGGAAGGAATTTAACACCGCGCTCGATTCGTTTACTGCGCCAACGCAGAACATCGTCTACGCCGACGTCGAAGGCCACATCGGGTATCACGCGGCGGGCGTTGTTCCAATCAGGAAGTCGGGTGATGGCAGTGTGCCGTATGACGGATCGACTGATGCCGGTGAATGGACCAGTTACATTCCCGTTGCGAAGTTGCCAACGCTCTTCGATCCGCCGTCGGGAATAATTGTCACTGCCAACCAGAGAATTGTCGGGACTGATTATCCTTATTTCCTATCGCATCATTGGGCCCAGCCGTATCGCGCGCGCCGGATACTCGATCTGCTCAATGAGAAACCAAAACTTTCGTCCGAAGACTTTCGTCGAATCCTGGGAGATGTTTATTCGATCGCCGGCGTGTCATTTACTCGAGAGGCAGTGAAGTTACTGCGGCCAAAGTTGACGCCGGCAGACGAGAAGTTAAAGGCCCATCTCGATGCATTCGAAAAATGGGACGGACGGGTTAACGCTGAGTCTAACGTGGCTCCGTTAATGGCATACCTGCGCCTCGCGTTTCGCTCGAAGATTCTTACCGGAGCGCTGGGCCAGGAGCTGGTGAGGAACTATCAGTGGAACAACTTTGATACGACTCTCGATCGAGTAATTAAGGAACAACCGGCGGATTGGCTGCCAAAACAATTCACAAATTACGGCGATTTGCTGCGCGCTTGCTACGACGAGGCGATTAGCACACTCACGAAAAATCTGGGCCCCGACGAGACCAAGTGGACCTGGGGTGAGATGACCAAAGCACGTTTTCCACACGCACTCAGCGGAGCGCCGTTGATAGGAGCACAGTTCACCATTCCACCTTTTCCGCAAAACGGGACCGGCGGTTTCATCGGCGCTACCGTAAATGTCGGACAGGCCGTGTCGATGCGATTGATTGCCGATCCGAGTGATTGGGACAAGACGCAACAAGGCATCGCCCTCGGCGAATCCGGATCGCCAAAGAATCCACACTGGAGCGATCAGTTGGCAGACTGGCGTGCCGTAACACCGCGAGAGTTTCCGTTTACTCAACCGGCAGTATTGAAAGCGACGAAAGAAACGCTCGTGCTCGAACCATAGAACGTACTGTAGGGGCGGCCCTCCGTGGCCG
>DASTVU010000390.1:0-4565 GCA_035758935.1 Pyrinomonadaceae bacterium
TTTGTGCTTTTTGTGGACTCGGATTTGCTCACAGTCACTGTGGTCTAGCAATACTGCGAAGGAATTCCCACATGAATCAAAGCGTCACCATCGATGGCAACGAGGCAGCGGCTTACGTTGCTTATAAGACGAATGAAGTAATCGCAATTTACCCAATCACCCCATCATCTGCGATGGGCGAATCCGCTGATGCCTGGTCGGCTGCCGGCGACAAGAATATGTGGGGCATGCGCCCACTCGTCCGCGAGATGCAGTCAGAAGGCGGGGCGGCCGGTGTGGTCCACGGAAGTTTGCAGACAGGATCACTGACGACAACCTTCACCGCAAGTCAGGGCTTGTTGTTGATGATCCCCAACATGTTCAAGATCGCCGGCGAACTCACCAGCACGGTATTTCACATTGCTGCCAGAACGATTGCCACTCACGGCCTCTCGATCTTTGGCGATCACAGCGACGTCATGGCGGCAAGATCGACAGGCTGGGCTATGTTGTTTGCCAACTCTGTCCAGGAAGTAATGGACTTCGCCTTGATTGCTCAGGCCAGCACATTGGAAGCTCGTGTACCGTTCCTTCATGTTTTCGATGGCTTCCGCACCTCACACGAAGTCATGAAGATCGCGAAGCTCTCGGACGATGAAATTGAAGGTCTCATGGACCCGGAATTAGTGCGCGCGCACAGGGCGCGAGCGCTGACTCCCGATCGACCAGTAATCCGAGGGACAGCACAAAACCCGGACGTGTTCTTTCAATCCCGCGAAAGGGCCAATTCGTTTTACCTGAAAACTCCGGCGGTGGTTGAGAACGTGATGCAGCGGTTCGCGGCACTCACTGGACGCAATTACAAGCTATTTGAGTTTATCGGCGATCCCAACGCCGAACGAGTCCTGATAATGATGGGCTCAGGATGTGAAACTGCGGAAGAGACGGTTCAAACACTCTGCCAGGCCGGTGAAAAGGTTGGTCTCTTGAAAGTGAGACTTTACCGCCCCTTCTCAATTTCGCACTTCGTCAACTCGCTGCCCGCTTCGACGAAAGCGATTGCAGTTCTCGATCGCACCAAAGAGCCAGGCAGCACTGGTGAACCGCTGTACCAGGACGTTGTGACTTCACTCTCCGAGGCGAAACGAAACGTACCTGTGATTGGCGGACGTTACGGTCTATCCTCGAAAGAATTCACACCGGCGATGGTTAAGGCTGTTCTTGATGAGCTGAAGAAGTCTGAACCCAAGAACCATTTCTCAATCGGAATTGACGATGACGTCACTTTCACCAGCATTCCCTTTGACCAATCGTTCAGCACCGAGCCGGACGATCAAGTGCGCGCGGTCTTCTGGGGATTGGGCGCAGACGGAACAGTTAGCGCCAACAAGAATTCAATCAAGATCATCGGTGAAGAAACCCCAAACTACGCCCAAGGTTATTTTGTTTACGACTCCAAGAAATCCGGCGCGATGACCGTGTCACACCTCCGTTTCGGTCCCCGTCCGATCAAAAGCACCTATCTCATTCAACGGGCCAACTTCGTCGCCGTACACCAATTTTCTTTTTTTAGTCAGTACGATGTACTCGAGGCCGCCGTCGAAGGCGCAACTCTCTTGATCAATAGTCCATACGAAGAGTCTGAGGTCTGGAATCATCTGCCGGCTGCCGTTCAGCAAGGGATTATCGACAAAGGGCTGAAGGTATATGCAATCGATGCCAACGGCGTGGCGAAGACAAGTCAGCTTGGTAATCGGATCAACACGATCATGCAGACATGTTTCTTCGCGCTGAGCGGCGTACTGCCTCGCGATGAAGCCATCACCAAAATCAAGGAGTTCATACGGAAAACTTACGGTAAACGAGGTGAGCCGGTCATTCGGCAAAACTTCGCAGCGGTAGATGCCGCTCTTGCTCATCTGCGTGAGATTAGTGTTCCCGCAACTGCGAGCGGAGCGATTGCGATCGCGTCAAAGGTACCGGTTGATGCGCCTGAGTTTGTGCGGAATGTGACCGCAGAAATGATCGCGGGTCGTGGTGATCGGTTGCCTGTCAGTGCGTTTCCGGAAGACGGAACTTATCCAGTCGGGACCACTCGTTGGGAGAAGCGCAACATCGCGCAGGATGTGCCTGTGTGGGAACCGGATTTATGTATTGAATGTGGGAAGTGCGTAATGGTTTGTCCTCATTCGACGATTCGAGCCAAAGTTTGCTCGGCAAGTGATCTCACCGATGCGCCGGCAGGATTTAAGTCCATGCCAGCAAAATGGCGAGAGTTTCCCGATAAGTTGTACACGATTCAGGTAGCTGTTGAAGATTGCACGGGCTGCCGGCTTTGCGTTGAAGTCTGTCCTGCTAAAGACAAGAGCAACGTGTCGCGCAAGGCGCTCAACATGCAGCCGCAGTTACCACTGCGAGACAGCGAACGAGTTAATTGGGACTATTTCCTGAAGCTACCGGACTTGTACAAGAACGGTTTGATTGCGTTCAACTCAGTCAAGAACGTGCAGTTGTTACAACCGTTGTTTGAGTTCTCGGGCGCCTGTGCAGGCTGTGGGGAAACACCTTACATCAAACTGCTTACTCAACTCTTTGGAGACAGAGCAATCATCGCGAATGCTACCGGTTGCTCGAGTATCTACGGCGGCAACCTGCCAACGACACCTTACACAACGAATGATGACGGCCGTGGTCCCGCCTGGAGCAACTCGCTCTTCGAAGACAACGCAGAATTCGGACTCGGCATGAGGCTGGCACTGGACCATCAGAAGGAGTACGCAAGAAGTCTCGTCAACCGCCTACGCGAAACTATTGGAGAATCCCTGGCGGACAGGCTCCTTAACACCGATCAATCGAGTAACGAAGGCATCAACATTCAACGCGAACTGGTCGCGGCCATGAAGGCAAGAATCACGTCGGCAGCGGAACAGGAAACGCGGGATCTTCTGAGTCTGGCGGATTCTTTGGTTGAGAAAAGTGTTTGGATTGTTGGTGGTGATGGCTGGGCTTACGACATTGGCTACGGTGGTCTGGACCACGTGCTCGCAAGTGGTCAGAACGTCAATATTCTAGTGCTGGATACAGAAGTGTATTCAAACACAGGAGGACAGGCGTCGAAGGCTACACCGCTGGGTGCAGTGGCGAAGTTTGCTACTGGAGGAAAGGTAAGTGCAAAGAAAGATCTGGGAATGACCGCCATTCGCTATGGCGACGTCTACATCGCACAGGTGGCGATGGGCGCGAACGATACGCACACGATAAAAGTATTTCTCGAAGCAGAAGCGCACCCCGGACCTTCGCTAATCATCGCCTACAGTCAATGCATCGCTCACGGCATAGACATGGCCAAGGGAATGCACCAACAAAAGCTGGCGGTCGATTCGGGTTACTGGCCTCTATATCGCTACAACCCGCGACTCGTCGAGGAAAAAAAGAACCCGTTCCAACTCGATTCGAGTGACCCAAAGATCTCGCTTCAGGACTACATCTATACCGAAGGTCGCTATCGGATGTTGCAGCAGAGCGAACCTGCTGTAGCGAAGTTTCTCCTGGGCCAGGCGCAAAAGGCCGTCACACGACGATGGCAACAGTACAAACAGTTAGCACAGACTGCTTCCGAGGATCGACATGAACCTAACAACTAATTATCTCGGCATGGTCTTGAAGAACCCGATCGTGGCCTCTTCGTCGCCACTTTCACACACCGTCGACAGCATTCGGCGACTTGAAGACGCCAGCGCTGCTGCAGTGGTCATGTACTCTCTATTTGAAGAGCAGGTTGGTTTTGACAGTTATTACATTGATTACCACCTGACACAAGGTATTGACAGCTACGCAGAGTCGATCAGCTATTTCCCCGACATGCAGAGTTATAACGTTGGGCCAGACGAATACTTGAATCTGATTCGACGCGCAAAGGAAGCGGTCGATATTCCCATCGTCGGCAGTTTGAATGGAACTTCGGTTGGTGGCTGGACAGATTACGCCACCTTAATCGAAGACGCAGGCGCTGATGCGCTCGAGCTGAATATCTATTACCTTCCGACGAACACGAACATTTCAGGTATAGAGGTCGAATCACTTTATCTGGATATTCTTTCCGCGGTAAGAGAGGCCGTGAGTATTCCCGTGGCGGTGAAGCTCAGCCCGTTTTTTAGTTCTATTGCGAACATGGCGAGTCGTTTAAGCGATCACGGTGCGGACGGTTTGGTCCTCTTCAATCGCTTCTACCAACCGGACTTTGATTTGGAAAATCTCGAAGTAGCACCACGCCTGGTGTTGAGTAATTCGGATGACCTGCGTTTGCCTTTGCGTTGGGTGGCGATCTTGTACGGCCGCTTGAATGCCGACCTGGCAATAACGAGCGGCATTCACACCTCACAGGACGTTATCAAAGGCTTAATGGCTGGCGCCAAAGTGACGATGATGGCCTCAGAGTTACTGCAAAAGGGAATACCTCGAATTGGACAAGTGCTGAATGAGCTCGTCAACTGGCTGAACGAACATGAATACGAAAGTGTGATGCAGATGATCGGTGCAATGAGCCAAAAGCATTGCGCCGAACCCGCCGCCTTTGAAAGAGCCAA